>DATKJJ010000132.1:0-4653 GCA_035543695.1 Gemmatimonadales bacterium
GCGGTCAGGATAACCACTGGAGCGGTGCTGGTTCGGCTGTTGGTGCGAATGGCTCGCAGCACTTCCAGACCGTCCAGCTTGGGCAGCTTCAGACTGAGCAGGATCAGCCGGGGAGGTGCCGCGCCGCTGCGGCTGCGGTACCCGCCTCGGCCGAAAAGGAAGTCGAGCGCTTCTTCGCCGTCTCGAGCCACCGCGATCTCCGCGTCGCTCCCCAGCTCGCGCAGCGGACGGACGGTGAGCTCCACCTCGAGCGGGCTGTCCTCGACTACGAGAATGTCGGTTGCAAGCGGGGCGGCGGGGCGGTGGGGCGGCGGGGCAGTCATTGCGACAGGGAACGAGAGTCAGGCTCCTCTGAGTCTTCGTTGATCCGCTGCCCCGCTGCGCCGCTGCCCAGCGTCAGATAAAACGTTGCCCCGCGCTCGGGCTCGGCCTCGGCCCAGACCCGACCCCCGTGCTTATGGGCGATGCGCTGCACCACGGCCAGGCCTGCTCCGTTGCCCTCGAACTCATCCGCTCGATGAAGCCGCTGAAACATCCCGAATAGTTTCCCGGCATACGTCATCTTGAACCCGACTCCATTGTCCTCGATGGCCAAGCCGACCTGGCCATTGGACTCGACCGGTCTGATTCGGATAACTGCCTTCTGTCGGGGTCGGGTGAACTTGATCGCATTGGAGAGCAGGTTGTTCAACGCCAGCTTGATCAGGGCACTGTCACCGTCCACACTGGGCAACTCCTCGATCTGCCAATCGATGACCCTGCCGTTGGTCTGGGTCCGAAGTTGCCCGACCACGTCCTCCACCAGTGGAGTCAGGTCGACCTGTCGGCGAAGCAGATCCTGGCGACCGATACGGGAGACATTGACCAGGTCGTCTACCAGGCTCGACAGGCTATTCGCGGCCTGATGGACTTGTTGGGCGTAGTGCACCGCCGATGGCTCCCGCTCCGGTGCGGCTTCCTCGATCAGCAGCTTCGAGAAGCCCAGCAGCTGGCGAAGCGGCCCCCGCAGGTCATGGGAGACGGAGTAGAGCACGGTCTCCAGCTCCGCCGTCGCCGCGCGAACCGCGGCGCTGCGTTCGGCCACTCTTCGCTCCAGCTCTCCGGTTTGCCGCGCCAACTCCTCTCGGAGGCGAGCATGCCGGATGGCGATAGCCAGCGGGGCAGCCACTTCCAGTGCGATGTCGCGATGCTCCGCCGTGAACCTGCCTGGTGTACCCGACGCCATCATGATCTCGCCGATGGCTTCCCCTTCGACCAGCAGGGGGACTGAGAGCATAGAACGCATGCCGCCGGCCAGAAGCTGGCGGTGGAACGGAGGACTGTCATCCACCGTCGAGAGGTCTTCCACATAGCGGACTGATCCGCTGCGCAGGGTATCGCTCGAGGCAAAATCAGCCAGCGGCACCGGAGTGGGCTGGATCTGGGAGCCGGCCGAAAATCCGGCGATCATCTGGGCTTCTCTGCTGGGGAAGTCAAACAGCGCGACCAGGCACTGCTGACAGGGAATCATCCGGCGCATCCGGCCCAACGCGGCGCGGCCGATCTCGGAAAGAGACTGCGCCGATACGATCGCCTGATCGATGTCATGCAGCATGGCCAGACGGTCGGCCGTCCGGCGGAGCTGATCCTCCGCGCGCTTCCGTTCCGTGATATCGGTGACCATGCCGACAGTGCCCACCAGGGCGCCATCCTTGCCCAGGATCGGGCTGGACGACACCAGGCCCCAGAGCTGGGTGCCGTCGCGCCTGCGGAACTGCAGGTCCTGACTTGTCCCGGGCCGAGCTCCCCGCCGGCTCAGTGTATGCTTGGCACCGGAGCGAGAATCGGCTTCGATGAAATCGTAGACCTGACGACCCAGCATGCTGCCGTTGGCGTACCCCAGGAGGTCGGCCATGCGCTGGTTGACATAGGTGAGGATGCCGTGGTCATCGGCGACCCAAATCCCTTCCTGGGCCACGTCGATCAGCTGCTTGAATCTCTGCTCGCTCTCCTGCAAGGCGCGGGTGCGCTCCTCCAGGCGGTCCTGCCGTCCCTCGTACGCCTCGGCATGACCCAGCGCCGCCCCCATCAGCCCACCGAGCAAACGCAGCGCCTTGGCGTCCCGGTCGGTGAAGGCGTTGGGCTCGGGTGAAACGACCTTCAGCAGACCTAGAATGCGTTGCTCATGCCGCAGCGGAACCACGAGCAGCGAGCGGATCCCGAGATCGCGATAGGCCTGGTGTCGAATTCGCGGATCATTGTAGGTGTCGTCACTGCGCTGCAGCTCGCCGGTCCGCACACCGAGCCCGGACAGACTCCCGTCCAGCTTGAGCCTGGGTGCCTCGCTGCCGAGGCGCAGCAGCGGTACCACCTCGTCCCCTTCCACTGCCTCGATGACCGCGCCGCTCGCGTTGGTGAGCGTCTTGCTGCGCTCCGCGATCACTCGCATCACGGTCTCTGAATCGAGTCCGGCCGCGGTGACAGCCTGCTCGACCTCGAGCACCGCCTGGAACAGCTCGGTGTCGAGTCGCATCTCCTCTTCCGCCACCTTCCGCTCGGTAATATCGAATTCGGTGCCGAGGTAGCCGATCTGGCGTCCGGTCTCGTCCCGCATCGGCTCCCAGCCACTGGAACACCAGCGAGTTTGTCCGGTGCGGGTCACCACCCGGTACTCCTGGTCTCTGAGCGCTCTACCCTGGGACAGCCGGTCCCATTCCGCGATGATGGCGGGCCGGTCGGCCGGGTGGATGTACTGCAGGAATTCCTGGTCCCGCAGCTCTTCATCCGAATACCCGGTGAGCCGCTCGAAGGCCGGGTTCACGAACCGAAGCTTCCGGTCCATGTCATAGGCAATGACCCCTTCCCGCATGGTGGCAGTCACCGTCTGCAGCTGACTCCGCAGCTCGTCGCTCAACCGCTGGGCCCGGCGCCGCTTGCGGCCCTCACGCCAGAGCAGGAACAGCAGGACCAGCCCCGCGGCCAGGGCCGCGATGCTGATGAAGGACGCTCGGTTGAGTAGCTGGATGATCGAGACCACGAGTCCTGCGCAGGGTTGAGTCCGGACCTTCGAAGATACATCCCGGCCGGAGCGCGGTCGAGGACTGCAAACCGCCGACATCCTGCTGGCGGAGGGTACCCCGTGTCCCTACTCTTCCGCGATGGCGTTTCTGGACAGCAAGCGCGACCGGGCTGCGCTCCTGATCTTCGTTCTGGGAATGGGGCTGGTCTGGACTCTGTGGCCCTTCATTACCGGGCTGCTCGGCGCGCCCGTGCTGTATGTCGTGTTCGCTCCACTACATCGGTGGCTCGCCCAGCGGACCAGACCGCGAATTGCGGCGGCGCTGGTGGTGTTACTCGGAGTGATCCTGGTGCTCGGGCCAGGGGTCTCCTTTCTGGGAATCGTTGCCGGTGAAGCGCAAGACATGGCCTCGGGCGTCATTCAAAGCCCGCTGCTCGCCCGCATCCGGGAGCTTCGGATCGGGCCGTACGACGTGGGAGCGCAGATCGAGACCCTGGGGTCACGGGTAGTCTCCTTCATCGGCACCAGCGCGCTCGGTCTGGTTGGCACGGCAACCCGGCTCGGGATCCAGCTGACTATCACCTTTTTCGGCCTCTACTATCTCCTTCTGGAGCCTCGCACCGCCTGGAAACAGGTGCAGCCATTCATCCCCTTCTCCCGGAACAACACCGAGATTCTGCGAGACCGCTTCCGGGACGTCACCTTCTCAACCCTGATCGGCACCGGCCTGACAGCCACGGTGCAGGGTGTCCTGGTGGGACTCGCGTTCTGGGCCGCCGGCATTTCTAACGCCCTGTTCTGGGGCGTGGTCACCGTGGTGTTGGCGATCCTGCCGGTGGTTGGAAGCGGATTGGTGTGGGGCCCAGGCGCTCTCTCGCTGGCGCTGGAGGGGAGCTACGGCCGGGCCATCGCTATGGCCTTGTGGGGCATTCTGGTGGTGGGAAACGTCGACAATGTGATTCGGCCCATGGTGTTCCGTCGCTGGGCCCGGATCCATCCGTTCATCACCATCATCGGAGCCTTTGCCGGCATCCAGTACTTCGGCCTCCTGGGGTTGATCATCGGCCCTCTGGCGATCTCCTACTTCTTCGAGCTCATCCAGATGTATCGGGCGGAATACCTCGATGACGAAGAAGCCGCTGAAGAGATCGCCGCCTCTACCGGGTCTTCCCCTTCCAAAACAGGTAGACCGGAATCCCCAGCGCGATGAGCGTAGCTCCCTTCACTGCATTCCCCGGATTCGACGCGATCGACCCGACGACGACGTATGCCGCCGCCAGTATGAAGATCAGAGGCGCGATGGGGTAGCCTGGCATCCTGAATCGGATCTCCTTCGGCTCCAGGCTGCGTCGGGCCCGGGCTCGAAAGACGAAGAGCGTCGCCGCAGTTGAGCCAAAGAAAATCCAGTCGCCAAAGACCACGTAATCGAGCAGGTCTCCGTAATGCCCGGTCAGGGTCAGGAGAATGGCCCAGACTCCCTGAAAGAGGATGGCGGCGGCTGGCGTCCGGTATTTGGGATGGAGACGTGCCAGGCTGGGAAAGAAGAGGCCGTCGCTCGCCATAGTCCGGTAGACTCGGGGCGACACCAGAATGACCAGGTTCAGAAAGCCGAAGCTGGAGATGGCGATGCCGGCGGCGATGATGGTGCCGCCGAC
>DATKJJ010000133.1:0-2510 GCA_035543695.1 Gemmatimonadales bacterium
CTCCCTCCCACGCTCACCGTCGTCAGACCGAGTTCCTGGAGTCCAGGTCATTGGAACTGAGACACTCTCTGCCTTGAGCTAACCGCCACATAAAGGAGCTCAAAGGGGCTGAGCCCCCTGAAGCAGCGCAGCAAACCGAAATACCCCTCCCCCCTGAAGCAATCGCCGAACAAAGGAGCTAGATGTGCGCAAAACGCTCCGTAGTAGGCGCGGAACGACTCTCTCCATCATGGCCGCGCTCCTCGTCCCGGCCTTGGGCGTTTGCGCCCTCACGATGGATCTCGGCCTCGTCTATGCCCTGAAGGCCGAAATGCAGCGCGCCGCCGACGCCGCAGTGCTAGCTGGTGCGCAGGAGTTCATCACCGGGGGTTCAGTCGAGACCTACGTCAGGAGTTACTTGGAGAAGAACCCCGTCGGAAACACGGTCGCGACGGTGGAGCAGTTGGTCATTGACACCGATTCCGCCCGGGTGAACCTCACGATCGGCTACCACACGCGGGCCTTGATCTTGGCACCGAACGGGGTGGGTCTCACAGTGCACTCAGAGGCGACGGCTGAGCTCACCGACCCAGGTGAGGTCGGAAAGCCGGTCCCGCCCGGCAATGCTTACGGATGGTACAAGAAGGAGAAGTCGAACCCGGGGAAGGACTCGGCCTTCGCGAGGCTCACCTCCTGACGTGTAGCGGCGAAGGGGGCAATCGAACGCGTAAGCAGCTTGCCGCGCTGGACGAGGGGAAGATTGTGCTACTTAATGGCCAGGGAGGGAATTGAACCCCCGACACGCGGATTTTCAGTCCGCTGCTCTACCAACTGAGCTACCTGGCCTTTGGGGCGGGTAATATATCATAGCCACCGCAACAGACGGGAGTGAATGAAGCCCCACACCACCATCACGAATAAGAACGCCACCACCACCACAAAACCGTAGTCCCAGCCCCGCGGCGGCCACATCCGGTCGAAGTTCATGCCATAGATGCTGGCCACGAAGTTGGGCACCAGAATGATCAGCGTGATCGCCGTCAGCCGCTGCATGATCTTCCCCAGCCGGTTGAAGGCATAGAACACCTGAGTATCGAGTGCAGCACCCAGTAGATCGCGTTGGCTGTCCAGCTCGGCCAGGACATGCACCGCGTGGTCCTGCACGTCGGCAAAGTAGGGACGGAGCTGCTCCGGAATCAGCCGTTCGCGCCGGAGGACCTCGGCCAGGACGTGACTGGTAGGAGCCAGGAGCGGCGGCACCCGGAGCAACTCCTTCCGCAGCCGGAAGAGATCGGCGGCGGCTCCTTCTTCCCCGAGAAAGATCGACTCTTCGATCGCGGTAACCCGCTCCACGATCCGGTCCTGGACCACGAAGTAGCCGTCCACCAGAGTCTCGAAGAAGGTATAGGCTAAACAGGACACGCCCTGGGTCTGGCGCTGCTCATTCCGCTCCCAGCGGCGGCGGGACTCCGCCAGCAACCCCAGCACCGCGGCGGATCCCCGATGGATGGTCACCAGGTAGTTCTCCCCCCAGAACAGGTTCAGCTCCCGGGGAATGAACGCGTCTCCCGAGTGCTCCGCCCCGTAGACCACGATGAAGTAGTAGTTGCCGTAGACGTCGCAGCGGGGGCGCTCATGGGCCCGGGTGACGTCTTCCAGGGCCAGCTCGTGGAAGCCGAACGTTGCACGCAGGAGGGCGACCTCGGCCTCCCCCGGGTCGGTAATGTCGAGCCAGAGCTGCCTGGTACGATCCGGAAGCAGCTCGCGGAGCCGGTCTACGCTGACCTCGGCAGGCGCAGCTCCGCTACAGGCTTCAACTACTAGCCGCATGGTGCCCATCGCACACACTCCTTACGACTCGGGTCGGGTTAATATCGGATTCGGCGGGCACCCGCGCGAGACCGGCCGATCCCTGCGCTCAGAGCCCTCCCCACCATGCACCAATTCCCTCATATTTCCCGCCCATGCCGCCGCCCTCGTTCCCCAACCTCACCGTTCTGTCTCACCCCCTCATTCAGCACAAGCTCACCATTCTTCGGGATAAGCACACCAGCACCCGCGACTTCAAGCAGCTGGTGAGCGAGATCGCCACCTTGATGGCCTACGAAGTCACCAAGGATCTTGCCACCTCACCGGTCGAGATCGACACTCCTCTCGAGCACATGACCGGCCTCCAGGTGTCGGGAAAGAAGCTGACGCTGGTCCCGATCCTCCGGGCCGGTTTGGGCATGGTGGACGGCATCACCCAGTTGATTCCCTCGGCTCGAGTGGGGCACATCGGCCTCTACCGCGACCACGATACGCTCCAGCCGGTGGACTACTACTTCAAGATCCCCGCCGACCGGGTGGAGCGCGATTTCTTCGTGCTGGATCCCATGTTGGCCACCGGAGGATCCGCGGTTGCGGCAGTCAGCGCTCTCAAGAACGCAGGAGCCCGCCGGATCCGCTTTCTCAGCCTGGTGGCGGCGCCCGAGGGCGTCTCCCGAATGCTCCAGGCTCATCCTGACGTAGCCATCTTCGCTGCCGCGCTG
>DATKJJ010000134.1:0-5810 GCA_035543695.1 Gemmatimonadales bacterium
GAGGTAGGCTCCGTCCTCGCGCACCAGGAAATAGGTATACGTCTGATTCTTCCCTTCCAGCTGCTTCCCGCCGATAAACAGCCCGTAGCCTTCCGGGTGCCGTGGTTTCTTCGTCTGGTGGAAGGTGGCAAGCGTGTGAAACGGCCCCTTAGCCAGATCCTCAGCCCGATAAAGTATGGTGGCTGGTCCGAGCGTCAGGTGATAACCCGGCTCCATAGTAGCGAACCGAATCTTGCTGGGATCGCCTCCCTCGTCCGGGCGGGCAGTCCAGCCCGGGGGCAGTGCTGCTGCCGCTTGAATGGCGCCACCCTGCTTGCCGGTTGCCGTATCGGTGGATTGCGATTCCGCCCGGTTGGTCACCAGAAGGATTGCGCCGACGATGAGTCGAAGTGTCTGCGACGGCATAATCGGTTTCCGTCAGCTGAGGGTGAGAAGATCGGCTTGCGGCCCTGCACCTCCACCTGCTAACCTTGGCCACGTTCTGCTTCCTGCTTCTGCCCGGAGGATCCTGGTAATGTCCTGGCTGGCCATCCTTCTTGCGACCATTGGAGCCTCGCTGATACTCGGCGCGCTGACTTTCGTTTCGGCGCTCATAGGCGGACTGGTGACCTCGATGATCGTGTTGATGTGCGGGCCGCTGATCGACCGGCTGATGGCCCGCCGGAACCGGCGCTCCGCCTAGGATTCCGGCTCTGCGGCTTCCGAGCTCTCCGGAGTAGTGGCGGCGCGTAAGGCGCCTTCGTAGTTGGTTTTAAGACTCCCCAACATCTCCCGCAGTCCTCCCACTCTAAACTGTATCCCGCCGCCTCGCCGCAGCATGGTGCCCATCAGCCCGGCGGTTTCTGCTATGCCATTGAGACTCAACGCCTGTGCGTTGCCCTTGATCTCGTCCAGCAGACGGCCGAACCCACGAAGGATCGTTTCGTCCACCTTGAGGCCGCCCATCTGCTCGATGATCCCATGCATCCGCTGGAACTTCGGAGGCAAGCGCTCGAGAAAGGCTAGTTGAGCTTGCTGTCGGCTTGAGAGTTTATGTGCCATGGCATTGGGATTGGGCGTCCTCGAATCTAGTGCCTCTGGGGCAGCCCCGCCCCGTCTCAGGTTGAATCTTGATGGCACTTTCTCCGTAGTAGGGCTTCTCGGTCGATTTTCGAGGGTCCCGACCGACTACCAGTTGATGGTCCACTACTTCGGCCAGCAGAAGCCCGGTAAGAACCTCAGTGTCGAGACCTGTGACCCGGACTCACTCATGAAGATTTCCGACCTCTCCATTCGGCGGCCCGTTCTCGCCAGCATGCTCAGCCTCGCGCTGGTGCTGTTCGGGGTCATTGGTTACACCCAGCTTGCCGTCCGCGAGTTTCCCGATGTGGACGCTCCCATCGTTTCGGTCAGTACGGTGCTGCCGGGGGCCAACCCGCAGGTGGTCGAGTCCGCAGTCACCGACATCCTGGAAGAGGAACTGAGCACCGTCGAGGGCCTCCGCACCCTGACCAGCTCCAGCGGCGAGGGTGTCAGTAACATCTCCTTGGAGTTCAACCTCGAGCGGGACGTAGAGGCAGCTGCACAGGATACGCGGGATAAGGTGGCTCGGGTCAGGGAGCGGCTTCCCGAGGACGTCGAAGAACCGGTCGTCGCCAAGCAGGATGCGGACGCTCAGCCCTTCTTCTGGCTGGCGCTCACCGGGGAGAACTACGACCTGCTTCAGCTCTCCGATATTGGAGACCGACTGGTCAAGACCCGGCTCCAGAGTCTGCCCGGGGTAGGACAGGCAAGGATCTTCGGCGAGCGCCGTTTCTCCATGAGGGTCTGGCTGTCGGCTTCGGAGCTGGCCGCGCGGGGGCTCACCGTTCAGGACGTTCAGCAGGCCATCCGGTCGCGCAATGTGGAGGTTCCTGCCGGCCGCATCGAGTCCGAGCGGCGGGAATTTACCGTGCGCTCCATGGGTGAGCTCAAGACCCCGGATGAGTTCGGCAATCTGGTGGTCAGCAATACTGATGGCGTCCTGGTCAAGCTCAAGGATCTGGGCCGGGTGGAGCTGGGGGCCGAAGATGAACGCAGCACGCTTCGCTTCAAGGGCACTCCCTCGGTGGCCATCGGGGTCATCCGTCAGTCCAAGGCGAACATCATCTCGGTGGCCGAGGAGATTCGCGCCGAGCTGCCGCGGATCCAGACCTCGTTGCCGCCCGGCGTCTCGATTCATCCTGCCTTCGACCAGTCGATCTTCGTCCAGCGCTCGATCCAGGAGGCGGAGGAGACCCTGGGCATCGCTGCCCTGCTGGTGGTGATCATCATCTTCCTGTTTCTGCGGAACCTGCGAGCCACGATCATCCCGGGCCTGGCCATCCCGACCTCGATCATCGCGGCATTCGCCATCATGTACTTCCTGGGATTCTCCATCAACAACTTCACCCTGCTGGCGCTGACCCTAGCTATCGGCATCGTGGTGGACGACGCGATCATCGTGCTGGAGAATGCCTACCGGCACCAGGAAGAGTTGGGTGAGAGCCCCCAGGAGGCTGCCATCAACGGCACCCGGGAGATCGCCTTTGCCGTGCTGGCCACGACGATTTCGCTGGTCGCCGTATTCACTCCGCTGGCTTTCCTGAAGGGATCTACCGGCCGCCTCTTCAATGAGTTTGGCATCGCAGTAGCAGGTGCGGTGATCATCTCCGGCTTCGTGGCGCTCACCCTTACGCCGATGCTTTGCGCCAAGATCCTTCGAGTGCCACAGCGGCACGGTCGGCTGTACCGGCTGCTGGAGGAGGGGTTCAACCGGCTGGCGTCGGGGTACGCCCGTACCTTGGGCCTGGCATTGCGCCACCGGATGGCGGTGGTCGGTGTGGCCGTGGTGGTGACCCTCGGCGCTGTCGTGGTCTTCCGCTCGCTCAAGCGGGAGTTCGTTCCTCCCGAAGACCGAGGCTGGTTCTTCAACTTCATTATCGCTCCCGAGGGCTCCTCACTGGCCTACACCGATGGCTATCAGCGCCAGGCCGAAGCGATCCTGGCCAAGACCAAGGGAGTGGAGAGCTACTTTAGCGTGGTCAATATCGGCGACGGGGTCAGCCGTGGCATCATCTTCACGAACCTGGATGACTGGTCCACTCGCACCCGGTCGGTGCAGGAGATTATCGGAGAAGTCCAAGCCCAGTTCTTCGCCATTCCGGGGGTGTTCGCCTTCGCCAATAATCCGCCCGCGTTCGGCTGGGGCAGTCCGGTCAACTTCGTAATCCAACATCCCGACTTCGATCTGCTGGCCAAGGGCAACGACACCCTGCTCGCCCGGGCGCGGCAGATCCCCGGGCTGATCAACGTGGACAGCGATCTCCGGGTCAACAAGCCGCAGCTCACGGTGAGCTTCGACCGGGATCGGGCGGAAGATCTGGGTGTGCCGGTGGCGGATGTCGCCACAACCTTGCAGGTGCTGCTGGGCGGGAACAAGACGAGCACGTTCACCCGTGCCAACAAGCAGTACGACGTGATGGTTCAGCTCGACCCCAGGGCTCGGGCCACGCCCAGTGACATGACCGGTCTGTACGTCAGAGGCAGGGGCGGCGAGCTGGTCAAGCTGGAGGCGCTGGCCAGCGTCCAGGAAGGAGTCGGTCCCCGGGAGCTCAACCACTTCGATCGGGTCCGGTCGGCCACCCTCACCGCCAGCCTGGCGCCCGGCTTTACCCTCGGCGAAGCACTCGACTCACTCAACCGATTGGCCAAAGAGGTGCTGCCGAAAGGAAGCAGCACCGCTCTGGCCGGTGAATCGCGGGAGTTGGAGGAGAGCGGGTCGGCGCTCTATTTCGCCTTTCTCCTGGCGCTGATCGTTGTGTTCATGGTTCTGGCCAGCCAGTTCGAATCGCTGCTTCACCCGTTCACCGTGCTGCTGGCCGTTCCCCTGGCGGTCACCGGGGCGCTCTTCACCCTCAAACTGGCGGGCTCCACCCTCAATGTATACAGCCAGATCGGCATGATCCTGTTGATCGGCTTGGTGTCCAAGAATTCGATTCTGCTGGTCGAATACATCAATCAGTTGAAGGAGCGGGGGATGACGGCGCTGGACGCGGCGCAGGAGGCTGGAAGAATCCGGCTCCGGCCCATCCTGATGACCTCAGTGGCTACCGTGATGGGCGCTCTGCCCATCGCCCTGGGGCTTGGGGCGGGGTCACTCAGCCGGCGCCCGCTGGGCTACGCCATCGTCGGAGGCCTCATCTTCTCCACCCTGCTCACCCTCTACGTGGTGCCCGCGGTGTACTTGATCTTCGATGGCTTGCTGGAGCGGTCTGCCCGCCGGCGGACCTCCAGGCAAAGTGTTCTGGCACCGGCGGAGGCCGACTGATGCTGCTCTTGCTGCTCGCGCTCCAGGCCCAGCCGGTTCAGCAGGACTCGATCCCTGCTGCCGATTCGGTGCCCCGCATTACCCTGGCGGAGGCGCTGAGACGCTCGACTCGGCTGGATCCTGACTACGTCCAGGCACTGGGACAGATCGACAATGCGGAGTGGGGGCGGCGGGCGGCCATGCTGACGTTCTTCGTTCCCACCATATCGGTCGGCTTGGACGAGACCAAGTACTCTCAGGAGTTCTTCAATCCCGCCAATCCCGCCAATCCCACCAGTACGCTGGTGGTCGGCCGGGCCAGCGCCAATTACGAGATCTTCAGTCTTCGCAAATTCGCTGACGTATCCCGCAGCAAGGCCGATCTCGCCAGCGCCGAGGCGGGTGAACTGGAGCAGCGTTTTCGAGCCGCCCTGGAGACCGAATCGAGCTACTACGATGTGCTGGTCAACCAGGAGCTGACCCGGGTAACTCAGGAACGAGTTACCCGGGCCCGGCAGGGTTTGGCCGTCGCTCGTGCCCGGGTGACGTCAGGGGCTGCGGTGCAAACCGACTCGCTTCAACTGGTGCTGGAGCTGATCCGGGCTCAGGTGGAAGGACTGCGGCAGCGTAACGCACTCCGCACGGCGCAACTGGAGTTGGGCCGACGGGTGGGCGCTTCGGCCCCGGTTGACGCCGTCCCGGCCGACACCGCTGCACCACCGCCGCTTCCCATCTCTCTCACCGACGCGGTGAGGGTCGGGTTGGACCAGGGACCGCAGTATCGGACGGCTCGGGCCAACGAGAACTCGGCCGACGCCGCCCTCCGCGCAGAACGCGGGGACTATCTGCCGGTTCTCAGCATCGGCGGCGTGCACCAGCGATATGACACCCAGCTGTTTCCCGGCGCCTCCAACATTACCTCGGTCACCTTCAGCCTCTCCTTCCCGCTCTGGGACAATGGGCAACGGGAGATCGAGCTCAGTCGAGCTCGGGTCAACCGGGACGTGGCGCGGGCGATCCGGGAGGATCTCGAGCGTGCAGTGCGCCGTGACGTCTCCAGTGCGTACGACACCTACGAGACCGCCACCGCTGCCGTCGAACTGGCCCGGGTGGCGGTGACCGTGGCCCAGCAGAGTTATCGGATGCAGGACCTGCGCTACCGGTCGGGAGCCAGCACGATTCTCGACCTGCTCGATTCCCAGGTCAGCCTGGCCGAGGCAGAAGCCGGGCTGGTCCAGGCCCGATATCAAACCCGGCTGGCCTTGGCGCAGCTCGAAGCCATTCTCGGACGCCGTCTCTTCTCGAACAAGGATGCTCCGTGAAGCTCATCCATCTAACAGTGCTGATGCTCGCGGCGGTCGCGGGCTGCAATCGGGCAGAGTCCGAGGGGAAGGGATCCGAAGGCGGTGGAGGTCCTGGCGGAGGACCTCCGGCTATGCCGGTCGAAGCCGCGGCGGCTCGATCCGATACGGTAGTGGATGCGATTCTTGCAACGGGACAGATC
>DATKJJ010000135.1:0-7982 GCA_035543695.1 Gemmatimonadales bacterium
GAGCAGTGACACGTCGAGCGAATCGTCGATGCCAAGGCCAAGGAGCCTCTCGAGGGCAAGCCGCTCGGAGTGATTCCGACTTTCGATCGAGTAGCTGCTGACCCATCGGGGCAGCGGACGGGCGGCCTCCGGCGGGCCTCGCGGGAGGCAGCGATTTCGGGCGAGGGTCGATTCCGCGGCTATACTACCCCGCTGAATCAGTGCCTCGACATTGTCAGCGGAGAAGTTCAGGCTGGTGAACCCCTCCACGGCGGGACGGACCAACACATCGCCGGGCCGAAGGGTGTCCCGGGCTTGCTGAAACAGAAATCCGAGCAGGCGGTCAGCCAGCACGATCGGTGAATAGAGATCAAGGGAATCAGCCAAACGCTCGGTGGCGTCGGAAACGATGACGCGTTGAGCTCCGACGTCTCGAGCCACAGTGATCGGTATGTTCGCCGCCAGCCCACCGTCCGTAAGGATCCGACCGTCCAAGGACTCGGGTGTGAAGATGAGCGGAATGGCAAAGCTCGCCCTGACCGCCCGCGCCAGGTCACCCGAGCTCAGGACCACCACCGAGCGGTTGCGGAGATCGGTGGCAACCGCACGGAAAGGGATGGGAAGTGAATCAAAGTTGCCCCGAGCCAACAGATTTCCTCGCAGCATGGCACCGTTGACCAGGGCGTTCACCTCGTTTTCGGCTACTGAGGCGCTCTGCAGGTTGAGGCCCCTCTCACCCTGCTCCCATAGGAGCAGGGGTTGCACCGGGCCCCACGACCGGGCGCCACGCGGCTGATAGGTGCGAAAGAGATCGGAGATGGGTAACGAACGCGCCAAGGAGTCGATCTCACGGCCAGTGTACCCGCTGGCATACATCGCGCCGATGATCGCCCCCATGCTGCTGCCCACGACCAGGTCAGGGCGGATCCCCAGACTGTCGAGGATCCGCAGGACCCCGATGTGAGCCAGGCCCTTGGCTCCGCCGCCGGAGAGCACCAGTGCCGTTGGCCGCGAAGGACAGGACTGCGCCCGGGCCGGCCCGGCGAGAACACAGAGGGCACAAAGGAAGATCAGCGCGAGCATTCATCAGCAAAGTAAGGACGTCTGCGCCCCTTGCGCCGCCAAACCAGCTTTCGTATAACTTGGCGATGCCGTGGCCGCACGGCGTCCTTACAGGGGAGCCGCAGCATGACTTATGTGATTGTCGAGACGTGCATTGGGGTGAAGGATCGGGCCTGCGTAGATGTCTGCCCGGTAGACTGTATCTATGAGGGTGAAGATCAGCTCTACATTCATCCAGATGAGTGCATCGACTGCGGAGCCTGCGAGCCGGAGTGCCCGGTAACCGCGATTTTCCCTGAGGAGGATGTTCCGCCTCAGTCCACGTCCTATATCGAAAAGAATAAGGAAGTCTTCAACAGCGACACGCCGCCGGGCAGACCGCAGAGATAGGCCCCGTCTTCTCCGCCCAAAAAGAAAGGAGCCCCGGGATCGTACTGCTTGGCCGCGATCCCGGAGCCTAGGTAGGGAAGGACATCAACGACGGCTGATAGCTAATGCCGCCGCCACAGGTTTAGACGCCCAAGCCCCCCGAAAGGTTTCACCCCAGATCCCCGACAAAATGTGCCAGCCGTCTCGAGACCTCATCCGGGCGCTCCAGTGGCGACAGATGGCCGGCTCCGCGAATGACGGCGAGTTGAGCGCCTGGAATGGCCCGGGCCATGGCTTCGGCTTGTTCCGGAGGAGTGACGGTATCCGCCTCTCCTACTACGATCAGGGTGGGAATGTCGCCCAGTGTGGGGAGTAAAGACTCACTGTCCGGCCTGTCCCGCATAGCTGCCAGCGCACCGATGATGCCGGCGACGGGCGTGCGGAGAATCATCTGGCGAACGCGCTCCACGATGTCGGGCTGTTCAGCCAGTGTTGAGGGTGCGAGCAGTTTGGGCAACATCGTTTCCGCGATAGCTGCGGGTCCGCCATCGCGGGCGCTGGCGGCGGAGGTGTCGCGTGCCCGGCGAGCCTCAGCGTTGTCCGCTCCGGCCCGGGTATCCACGAGCACCAACCCGCGAACCCGCGAGCGCCAGTGCCGGAGGAACTCGAAGGCAATGTACCCGCCCATCGATAACCCGCAGAGCACCACGTCCTCGATTCCCAGCGCGTCCAGAAGACCAGCCAGATCCGTGGCGTAGATGTTCATGCTGTACCCGAGGTCCGGAGCGTCGGATTGCCCCATGCCCCGGAGGTCCGGGGCAATACGACGGCAGCCTTCCAGCGAATCGACCTGTGCTCGCCACATCGTACGGTCGAGCGGAAATCCATGCACGAAGAGCACAGCGGGACCGTCACCGTGGACTTCCACTGCCAGGTTGACGCCGTGCACCATCAGACGCTGAGTGCTATCGCTGGAGTCACGGGGAGCGTGCATGTAGCTGGTGAACTCGGGAGGCACCGGGATCGGCCTGCCCTCCCGATCGATGCAGACGAACACGAACTCCGCGCTGGCAATGAGGGTTTCGTCTCGGACCCGGCGGGCAGTCTGCCGCATGGTGAAGCTAGTGCGGCCGTGATGGGTCAGTGCCTGCTGGAAGCGCAGGACGTCCCCGGGGAACGCCGCGGCCCGGTAATCTATGACTGTCTTCCGCAGGGCCGGCCAAGCTGCAGCTCGGGTGAACACATCCATCCCTGGCCCCCGATGCAGCATTTCCCAGCGGGCCCGCTCGAACAGACTGAGAAAGGAGGCCTGATTCAGATGGCCGAAGGCATCGCATTCGTCGGGATAGACGACCAGGTCGATCTCGGGTAGTGGCACCTGTCAAAGATGGGACGTTGGAGAGGGGCGGGAAAGGCGGGGGTCGCTCAGCACATGGTATCTTAGATGACCTGCGATGGTCTTGGTTCACGGATTTTATCTCTTGCCTCCGACACTTGACGCATACTATGAAGCCACCCACCGACTACATCCGCCACGCCGCCCGGCTCGCGCGCAAGCTCCAGATGGACAGCGCCATGGGGGGCACGCCCCAGCCCGACGCGGAGTTCTACAAAGCGCTCTCCAAGGCGCTCGATGAGATTGCCGCAGGCCTCGAAATGGTGGGTCGCCCAGATTGAGTGCGGTTGCGCCGGGTTGGGCCCGCAGCCACCTTTCGGCGTGAACGTCCAGGCCGATCCTCAATTTCAAGCGCAGCAAGTCCGGTTGATTCAGAGCCAGGTCGAGCTGGATCGGCTGTTGCAGCAACTCAGCCAGGAGCCCCTCCTGGCCGTGGATACCGAAGCCGCGAGCTTTCATCGCTTCCGCGACCGGGTCTATCTCCTGCAGCTCTCGTCCCGCCATGAGACGGCCATAGTCGATCCTTTGGCGGTATCCAACCTGGACTCGTTCGGTGCGATTCTGGCCGATCCTGCCATCGAGATCGTTTTTCACGACGCCGATTACGACCTCAGGCTGCTGAGCCAGGAGTACGGCTTTCGCGCCACCAATCTGTTCGATACCCGCATTGCCGCGCAGTTATTGAACGAGCCTGGGGTTGGACTCGCTGCATTGCTGGAGAAGTATCTCGGCGTGCGGCTGGACAAGCGGTACCAGCGAGCCGACTGGTCCGCTCGGCCCCTTACCCGCGAAATGTTGGACTATGCGGCGTCGGATACCCGGCATCTTCCGCTGCTGCGAGACATCCTCCGATCCCAGCTCAGTGAGCGAGGCCGGCTCGACTGGGCCGAGGAGGAGTTTGCTTTACTGAGTAGCAACCCACGGACCGTGGTGGAGCCTGATGAGCCAGGCTACCTCCGGCTCAAAGGAGCCAAAGCACTCAGAGCGAGGGAATTGGCGGTTTTGCGCGAACTGCACCGGTGGCGGGAGAACGAGGCACGGCAGAACGATCGGGCCGCCTTTCGGATTCTGAACAACGAGCCGATGCTGCTGATGGCAAAGTCACCCCCGCATGATCTGGCTGAGCTGAAGGCGATCAGGGGGGTCGGTGCGGAACAGGCGGAACGCCGAGGGCGGGAGATCTTGGCGGCGGTTCAGAGAGGCCTCAGTCTTCCCGAGGAGGAACTGCCTCGACTGGAGCGACCGCGGCGTCCGCCCACGGATACCGCATTCGAGGCCCGGATCGAGCGTCTGAAGAACGCCCGGAACACACTTGCCGCGAGTTACGACTTGCCACCGGGGATCCTGTGCCCTAACGGGACGCTGGAGGCGATCGCCCGGCTAAATCCCACCACTCTCGAGCAAATGTCGAGAATCGCGGAGCTCCGGCGCTGGCAGTTGAAAGAATTGGGGAGCAGTCTGCTTACGGTTCTGAAGCAGCCTGCGGCCTAGGTGGCGGAAAATCTGGAAAGGTTAGATCAAAACCCAAGGAAGGTTCGGACCCGAGGGTCCATCTTTTCCGGCGTCCAGTAAGGCTCCCAGACCAGTTGCACGTCGACCGACCGAACCCCCTCCATGTCTCCCACGACGCGTTTTACGTCAGCGATGATCTCCGCCCCGGCGGGGCATCCGGGTGAGGTGAGGGTCATTTCGATACGTACATCGCCCGACTCATCGATTTCGACGTCATACACCAGACCGATGTCGATGATGTTGAGGTTGAGCTCCGGATCCTTGACTGCCCGGATGGCCTTTCGGATGGCTTCGACGGTTGGCATACGGGAAAGATAACCGCGAGGTTCAGCACTGCGCGATAAGCTCCTGCTGGCAGCCGTGAGGAACCAGGCGGATGGCGGCATCCGACAATTCCACCCGAACGGTGCGTAATCGGTGCATGGAGTCATGCACCTTCGGGTCGAAAGTCCGGTTGGTCAGGAAGACCAGAAACAGGTCCCGGGCAGGATCGATCCAGAGCTCGGTCCCGGTAAAGCCGGTATGCCCGTAGGCGGCGTCGCTGATCAACGTCCCGTATAGACTGGGCTCGTCGACGTTCTGCTCCGGGGTGTCCCATCCCAGCAAGCGCGGACCGGTGTTTGGGCCCCGGGTCAGGAACCGCCGAACGGTGGCGGCGCTCACCCACTGGCCTTTAGGACCGCTGCCCCAGCGCAGCCACACCTGGGCATATCGGGCCAGGTCTAGACCGGTCGAGAAAATACCCGCGTGGCCCGCGGCGCCTCCGAGGATCGCCGCGTTCGGGTCGTTGACCTGACCTTGCACCGGTTGACCCCGCCACACCGCGCTCGGCATGGTGCGGCGTCTGAGCACTGCCGACGGGTGGTAGGTCGTCTGCTGCAGGTCCAGAGGCTCGAACACCTCCCGGCCCACGAAGCGATCCAGGGACATACCGGAGACCGCCTCCACCAAGAGCCCCAGGAAAATCGCGTTGAGATCGCTGTAGACCGGGAGATCGCCGGGTCGGCGGATGGGCCGTTCACCGTACAAGAGATCGATCGCTTGCGCGCGAGAACGCGCTTGCTTGAAGAGGGGGGCATAGCTCCGGAGTCCACTGGTGTGGTCCAGGAGCATCCGCACGGTTACCTGATCCTTTAAGCCCCCAGCGAAACGAGGAAGGTACCGGCCCACCGGAGCATCGAGATTGACATGACCCGCGTCAACCAGCCGCATGACAGCACTGGCGGTGCCCATCACCTTGGAAATCGACGCGATGTCCCAGAGAGTGGAGTCCGGAGACGGGACGGGCGTCTTGGAACTCCAAGTGAAGTGCCCATATCCACGAGCGTAGATGATCGAGTCGCTCCGCCCGATGACCACGACGGCGCCGGGGTAGACACCAGCCTGGATGCCTTGTCTAACCGCCTGGTCGATCTCGGTGAATGACTGGGCCTGGATCGATTCTGCCATCGTCGAGAGCAGGACCGAAGCCAGAATGGCCACACTGCCCCTCACGGAGACCCCCCGCTGTCGCGCACCGGGCCGGGCGGAAGTTGATAGAGCACCTGCACCGTGCGGCGGTCTCTATCCGATAAATTCCCGGTTTGGGTGGCGGGAAACATCACGTCATTGGTGTCAGGAGAATGCGGAAGTCCAATGGCATGACCGACCTCATGCACCGCGACGGTGAGGAGGGCCGGATCGGGCAGGGGAATTCCGGTGTTGGTACGTAGAGCCAGCAGGATGGCAGCCTTCCGAACCCGGCCTGCCTGGTCCCAGGTCAGATCGGTTTGGCCAGCGCGATCGAAGTCGAAGTGATCGATCCAGTGAACCAGGATATCGGCGGCGATCGTATCTGCCGTGGGAGCAAACAGAACCCCGGCTCCCGCACCCTCCCACTTGTCCATGGCCTCACGGACGTACCCGGCCATGCGCGGCTGATAACCGGCAGGCCCACCCTCGACCATGGCGACCCTGAGTGGGGTGCCGCTGCGATCGGGCCAGCGCCGAACCACCGAGTCGGTGCTACTGATCAGAGAGTCCAGGTAGGTCAGACCGGCCGAGCGACTGAGCTGCTGCCGGGCAGCCAACCTTGCCAGCCGATCTATCGTTGGAGTGCTGGGCGCGACCGCTGGAGCTGGTATGGCCGAGGTGGCACCAGTGGAGCTTTCGGAGTCGGAGGTAGGACGAAGCGTCACCGTCGCAGACCGGGTATCGCTCGGGCCCTGCACTGCGGTCTGCTGCCGGTTAGCCAGGGCGTGCGACAGCCGGTCCGCCACAACCATGGCAAACAGCCCGAGTGTGATCAGGGGCAGGACCGCACGCCTCATACGCCTCCAGAACGGGAGCCGGCGGGACTACAAGGCCCATGATGAGAAGGGGTAACCCCTTCGGATCGGTCCGGCGGTTCTACTGTTGGTCCAACGATGAGTGGTTGAGAAAAGCGTTGATGCAAGTTCCGAGCGCACCGGCTACCGCTTTGCCTCCAGCCAGTTGGGCCCGACTCCGATGTCTACCACCAGCGGAACTTGGAGCTGTACCACGTTTTCCATATGCTCCCGGACCAGTTGAGTCATAACCTCCACTTCGTCCGGGGGCACCTCGAACACCAGTTCGTCATGCACCTGCAACAACATGCGCCCCGCCAGTCCTTGTTCCCGGATGGCATGGTGGATTCCCACCATGGCGAGCTTGATCAGGTCAGCAGCCGAGCCCTGGAGAGGAGAGTTCTGAGCGTTGCGCTCACCGTACGAGCGCAGGCTGAAGTTTCGTTCCTTGATCTCCGGAATGTACCGGCGACGCTTGAAGAGTGTTTCTACATAGCCCTGCTGCCGGGCAAGCTCGATCTGGCGGTCCAGGAATGAGCGGACCCCGGAGAAGCGCTCGAAGTACCGAGCGATGAACCCTCGGGCATCCTCCAGGGATATCCCGAGCTGGCGGCTCAAGGCGAAGGCCCCCTGGCCATAGATAGTAGCAAAGTTGATGGTTTTGGCCCGGGCTCGCATGTCCCCGGTGACCTGGTCGGGCTGGACGTTGAATATCAAAGCAGCAGTCTGGCGGTGAATGTCGCCTCCCTGGCGAAAGGCCTCGATGAAGGCGGTATCGCCGGAGAGGTGAGCCATGATGCGAAGCTCGATCTGCGAGTAGTCTGCCACCAGGAAGACCCAGCCCTCACGGGGGACAAAACCCGCTCGGATGGCCTCTCCCCGCGGGGTGCGGACCGGAATGTTCTGCAGATTAGGCTCCGCCGAGCTCAGCCGGCCGGTGGCGGCGCCGGCCTGATTGAAACTGGTGTGGATCCGCCCGGTGTTCCGATTGATTCGGGTGGGCAGGGTATCGATGTATGTGTTCTTCAGCTTCTGAAGCTCGCGATACTCCAGAATGAGCCGGGGAAGCTCGTGCCCCATAGCCGCAAGCTGTTCCAGAACGTCGGCATCGGTCGACGGTCCCGTCTTGGTTTTCTTCAGGACCGGCAACTGCAGACGCTCGAAGAGCACACTGGCCAACTGGCGCGGTGAGTTCAGGTTGACCTCGGTTCCCGCGGCCCGGGCAATCTCCTGCTCCAGCCGGCGTAAGTCCCCGCCAAGTTCCTCACCCAGCTTTCGGAACAGCGCCAGGTCGATGGTAATCCCCGCCCATTCCACATCAACCAGCACCTCGAGCAGTGGCATCTCGATTGTCTGCA
>DATKJJ010000136.1:0-3369 GCA_035543695.1 Gemmatimonadales bacterium
CTCCTCGCTACCGCGGTGGCGCTGGTGCTTGCCACCCTGGCCGCCTGGGCGCTTGCGCGCTTCGTCTTCGAGGGTAGCTTCACGATCCCAGTCGCAGGGATGAGCGCATTGGGCGCGGGCATCGTGGCACTCACCGTGGCAGTGGGCCTGGCCAACAGCCTCGACGTCGTTCGCCGCACTCCGCTCGAAATCCTGCGCGAGGAATAGAACAGCCTCCCCGAGGATCCCCCATGCTGGCAATCGACCTGACCGGTAAGCGCGCGTTGATAGCGGGAGTCTCCGACGACGGCGGCTTTGGCTTTGCCATCGCCAAGGCGTTGGCCGAAGCAGGGGCGAGTATTTGCGTCGGGAGCTGGCCGCCGGCCCTGGGCATCTTCACCAAGCTGCTGGAGCGGGGGAAGATGGACGAATCGATGCGGCTGGCCGGCGGCCGTAAGCTGGAGTTCGAGCGGATCTTTCCGCTGGACGCCGCCTACGACAGCCTGGCCGATGCGCCCCCGGAGATCCGGGAAAACAAGCGGTACAAGGACGTAGGTGACTTCAGCATCCAGGGGATGACCGAGCGGATCCGCCGGGACTTCGGCGACACGGCGCTGGATATCGTGGTCCACAGTCTGGCCAATGCGCCCGAAGTGAAGTCTCCTCTGGTCGACACCAGCCGGCAGGGATACCTCTCCGCGATCAGCGTCAGCGCCTACAGCAACATTTCCCTGGTGAAGCACCTCTCCCCGCTGATGCGCAGCGGCGGGTCGTTTCTTTCCCTGACTTACATGGCGGGTGAGCGGGTGATTCCGGGTTACGGCGGGGGTATGTCATCCGCGAAGGCGGCTCTGGAAGCCGACACCAGGACCCTGGCGTTCGAGGGCGGCCGGCGGTGGGGCGTGCGGGTGAATGCGATCTCGGCCGGACCCTGGGCGTCGCGGGCCGCGAGCGCCATTGGGTTCATCGATACCATGATCCGCTACACCTCCAGCAACTCTCCCCTGCCCCACCCCATCGACGCCACGGATGTGGGCGCCACCGCGGCATTTCTTTCCAGCCCGCTGGCCCGGGCCATCACCGGGAGCGTGGTCTACGTGGACAACGGCTTCCACGCCATGGGAATGGCGGTGGTTGATGGAGAGAAGTAGCCGTTAGCGACCCCGCGCCACGGCCTCGATCAGCTGGGCCAGTACGGCCAGCTCGAACGGCTTCTCGATCAGCGGCCGGGTGGTGCGCGAAATGAAGTTGCTCCAGGCCGGTGAAGCCAAATCGCCCGTCGTGATGATCAGGCCCCCGAAAAGATCGGGACGGTGCTCGGCCAGCCAGTCGTGCAGCTCGACGCCGGAGCAATTCGGCATTCTGAGGTCGGACACGACGATCTGATACCCGTGCAAGCCAATCCGCCGGATCTTCCTGAGCGCAATAGTGCCGTCTTCGGCTTCTTCCGCGTCCCATCCCCGCCGGCGCAGATAGCGCACCAGCGCCGTGCGGATGGTGGGCTCATCATCTACAACGAGCGCGCGCCGCTTCGGACCGGCGACGGAGATGTTCGGGGAATGAGGATCCGCTTGGGGCACTGCTGCCCGGTGAAGCCGAGGCAGGGTGGACCGGCCAGGGGAGCCGCGGGTGTGAGCTCAGGCTTCTTCGTATAATACTACCCTGATTTCGCCCGCCGGGCAGGAGCCCGCAAGGCCACCCCCACTCAGCGAGCCCACCGTGATCGAACTGTCGTCTGAATTCGATGGATCAATACATCGGCTGATACTCAATCGGCCGGCCCGCCGGAACGCGCTCACTCCCGACTTGGCTCGAGCCTTGGCCCAGGAGATCGAGCAGATCGAGGAGGCCGGTGACGCGCGGGTCATTCTGCTCTCCGGCGCAGGCGGCCACTTCTGTGCCGGCCTCGACCTGCGCTGGCTGGATTCTCTGGGAAGCACACCCAGCATTGCGGACCTGCAGCGTGGGCTGAGCGACTTTCAGTCTGCCATCATTGCGGTCGTGCGCTCGCCTATTCCCGTGCTCGCTGTAGTCCAGGGAACCGTGGCCGGGTTTGGATTCGATCTCGCGCTGGCCTGCGACATGCGCCTGGCCGGAACCAGTGCCACCTTCACCTCAGCCTTCGCCCGAATGGGACTGGTACCCGATGGAGGGTCCACCTTCACCCTTCCCCGTCTGGTGGGGGTTGGACGCGCCCTACGAGTCCTCATGACCGACCAGTCGATCGACGCCCAGGCTGCCCTGTCGATCGGGATGGTGGAGGAAGTGTTTGACGATGCCGAGCTCGAAGCGGGGGTTACCCGGGTGACGGGCGCCCTCGTTGCCGGCGCGCACTCGAGCGTCCGGGCCATCAAGCGCCTCTCCCGGGCGCAGGAGGTTGGCGCGCTGGAGCAGGCGCTCTCCACCGAAGGCGCGGCGCAGCTGCAGGCGCTCCAGAGCGCCGAGTTCCGGACCCGCCTGCAGGCATTCACCACCAAGACCTTGGCTAAACGAGCCGGATCGTGAGCCCGCGCTCCGGAATCTTTCAGCCCGATCTACTCGCCGGGAAAGTGGCTCTGGTCACTGGTGGCGGCACCGGAATCGGCCTGGGGATCGCGACCGCACTGGGATCCGCCGGCGCCGCAGTAGCGATCGCCAGCCGCAAGCCGGAGCACCTGAAACCAGCGGCCGACCGGTTACGCGCCACTGGCGCCAAGGTGACGGCTGTCGAAGCCAATGTGCGCGAGCCCGAGGCGGTGGCACGCATGGTCGAGCAAGTATCGCAGCAGCACGGGAGACTGGACATTCTGGTCAACAACGCGGCGGGGAATTTTTATGCCCCCAGCGCTACGCTGTCCCCCAATGGCTGGCGAGCCGTGGTGGAGACCGACCTCTACGGGACGTTCTACTGCTGCCAGGCGGTGTACCCGCTGATGAAAGCCCAGGGAGGCGGTCGGATCGTTTCCATCTCCATGACTCTCCACTATCGGGGCTGGCCCTTGATGGCTCACGCCACCGCAGCGAAGGCCGGCGTTGACGCGTTGACTCGGACTCTGGCCATGGAATGGGCTCGCGATCGGATCACCGTAAACGCGGTGGCTCCCGGGCCCATTCCAACGGAAGGAGTCAAGAAAGCCTTCACTCCGCCGGGAACGGATGCGCCCGACCTGTTTGGCATGGAGCAGTACGCCAGCAAGACCATTCCGCTGGGCCGCTGGGGCACCCCGGAGGATATCGGCCAGATGGTCACCTACCTGGCAAGTCCGGCGGGTGACTGGATCACCGGCGCCATTATGGTAGTGGATGGGGGCGCGTGGCTGGGCAGCGGGGCGGCGGGGCAGCAGGACGGAGGGGTCGAGAAACGATGACACGCAAGCTGAGCTGTGCTGCCATGCTGCCCCACTGCCCCGC
>DATKJJ010000137.1:0-2969 GCA_035543695.1 Gemmatimonadales bacterium
TGGGTCGACCACCATGCTGTAGCGATCCTTCTCTCCTAGCGTCGCCGTCTCCCGCTGCAAGACGAAGCTGGGCGATCGCCCTTGAGTCAGCAGACTCGAGCCCATCCACGGATTGGGGTCCCGGATACCCTCCAGGTCCGAGAGCGTGGGCGCGATATCCAGCAGGCTGGCCGGCTCATCCCGTGGGCCCCGTGGCAGACGCGGGTGCTCGCCGTACATAATCAGCGGTACCCATACCGTCTCCCGATACCCATTCAGCTGTCCCGCCGGACCGTGCTCCCCCAGGTTGTACCCGTGGTCCCCGGTAATCACCACCAGTGTCCGGCTGAACCACGGCTCCTGCTTGAGCGAGTCGAAGAACTCGCGGAGCACGTCATCGGTGTACCGCATGGTGTAGCGGATTGCCACGTTGGGTTTGTCGGCTGGTCCCACGACAAATCGGGGCTCCGGGCTCCGGAACGGGATGTGATTGGTGGCGGACGCTATGGTTATCATCCAGGGCTTCGAGCCCCGTGCCATTTCACGGATCCGCGCGGCCGCGCGATGAAACAGGACCCGGTCTCCACCCGCTCGGTTGAAGGTGTAGTCGTCGAACCAACGGCGCACCCAGATGGTTTCACCGTCCCAGTCGGGATCGAACCCGGTGAAATACTCCGCATGGTAGCCGTGCCGCCGCAACACCGAGGGAAGACATTCCAGTGAGGTATAGGTGAACTGGTTGGTGATGTTGTAGAATGAGTGCGGCTTGATCGAGCACAAACCGGTGACAAACCCGCTCACCGTCGGCGGCCCCATGCTGAGGTGACGGCGCCAATACGCCGCCTTGCCGCTCCTGGTGGCCAGGCTGTCGAGGAACGGGGTCACCGACGAAGTGGTATCCGGCCGGAGGAAGCCCGTGTTCCAGCCGCGGAAGGTCTCCAGCTGGATATAAATGATGTTCCAGGGTTTTTCGCTCCGGGGCTCAGGGCCAACCGGTACGCGAATCAGCGGCCGTTCCGGATCGCTAAAGCGCCACGCGGTATCGTTGCTGTTGGCGAACCAGTTGCGCTGATACTCCCGTGCCAGGGAATCGAGCTGAGCCGGCCGCTCCCCCGCGGCAAGGTCCTTCCTCGCTTCGGCGTACAGAGTGACGATCTCAGGCTGAACCCGGATCATCCGGTTCACGCCCATCGTCTTGTAGTTGTACATGTAGAGCGGGACGGCCAGCGGCAGCAGCGCCACGACAGCGGCAAGGGCCCAGGGTCGAAGTCGCGGAAGCCGGTGCCCGTTCCGGATCAGCCGGCGTCCCATCCACCAGAGCGCGAGCGGCATCACCAGCAGCAGCACGAAGGGCAATCCCGGGCCACCCTTGTCGGTGGCGAAGATATGTCCCATGTCTTCGTCCCACGCGTTCACCCGGAAGTAGGTCAGCAGCAGGCTGCGCGTGAGGTGAATGCCCATGAAGCGGAGCACCTCGTTGTCCGCGTGGTCCAGGGCAACCACCAGCATCAGCAGCCAGAGCTCGACCAGATGAATTCGTCGGGCCAGAATCGGGCGGACCGGCCGGTGATACCATACGAGCCATGCCACCGCCACCGGAGCAGCAACGATCATGACGCCGAGCAGGTTGTAGAACAGGGCGTAGGGGAAGTAGCGAATGGGGTGGATGACGTAGGGACCACCGTAGGGCGCGGGTCGGGCGAACAACAGGATTTCCTGGATTCCCATGACCAGCCAGGCCAGTGCGGCGAGTCCCAGCGTTACGCTGAGCTCCCTGGCCCCCGACGTCCGCTCAGTTGTTGTCATGGGCAGCACAATAAACGTTCATCCGAGTTCACGCTCCTGGGATCCAATGAGGCCGAATGACCAACCAAGCTGGCACCGCCCGACTTCCCCTCGATCTTAAGGACACCGTGGTGCTGCGAGGCTTGGGTATCCTCGCCATTGTGCTGCACAATCTTTACCACTCCATCCCCAAAGCAGTCCTGGAGATGGAGTTTGGATTCAGCCCCGCCCGCTTTCCTCGTTTTCTGGCCACCGTGGGCGACCCCAGGCAGACCTTTCAGACCCTGTTCTCCTACTTTGGCCACTTCGGCGTTGAGATCTTCATCTTCCTGTCCGCCTACGGCCTGGCGCTCAAATACTGGCAGACGCCCTCCTGGAGCAGGTTCGTCTGGAGCCGGGTCCGGAAGATCTACCCGATGTGGTTCCTGGCGCTGGGATTCTGGCTGATCCTCAGGGTTATCGAGTATCGGGCCGGAGGCTTTCCGGCGTTCTTCATGCAGAACCTCGACGACCTGGTGCTGACCACGCTGGGCATCATCAGCATAGTGCCGTTCTATGGTCTTCCTCCGGTGGGGCCCTGGTGGTTCTTGGCTTTCATCATGCAGTTCTACTGGCTGTGGCCGAGCATGGCTCGATTCATAGCGAGAGTGGGCAAGCCCGCCCTGCTGATCCTGGCAGCCGCCGGTGTGGTCGCTACGATGTTCCTGAACCCCATTACGTCGCACAAATGGTGGATCGACCTGGTCGAAACTCCCATCGGTCACCTGCCGGAGCTCTGTCTCGGGATTGCCTACGCACGCTACGGGGTCAGAATCGGACTGGGAGCTGTGTTGCTCGCAATCCCCGTCTTCATTCTGGGTAACCTGTATGCCCTGGTCTGGCCGCTCACCTTCATCTGCGCGCTGACCATTACCCTTTACTTCTACCGCTTGACCGGGCCCTTCCTCCGAAATCAGCGATTCCTTCAATTCGTGGGAGAGGTGTCCATGCCGCTCTTCTTCGTGAACGGCTATCTCCGCAGCCCGTTTCGCATCATAGCCATCTCGGCTCAGCGCTGGTACGTGACCCTGCTTTCGGGCCTGGCATTCGCGGCTTTCTCCATTGTGGTAGCATACGGACTGCTTCGGCTGGAGCAGTGGTTGTTCGAGCGCAAGGGGGCGGAGCGCAAGCTGAGCCAGGCAGCCCCCTGACTCACTCTGCCGCGG
>DATKJJ010000138.1:0-8928 GCA_035543695.1 Gemmatimonadales bacterium
TGAAGATCTTCGATGGTCTCGAACAGGGGCACGATCGGGAGGGTGCAGCTTTCGGTGCCGGCCGTATCGGCAAAGAGGCCGGCGTGTTTCGCCAGGAGGTAGGCGCCCAGCACGTCGCTCACGCTTCGAGTCATGCTGAGCACAAAGCTGCCGAATGCCTCGCGGTCGATCTCCTCTCGAAGTTGCCGCACCAGTTGAAACATGCCCAGCGTCTCGGCCGATTCCGGCGGCAGCTCCGGCGCCCGCCCGTCCCGCGACAACGGACGGCCCAGCTCGCCGGTGAGCCAGCGCCGCCAGGCGTCGGGATCATTGTCCGGGAGGTCACCTGGATTGGCCTGACGCCACAGGTCAGCCAGGGCGGCGCTGAGCTTGGTGGTGTTCTCCCGCACGTCGAGTCGCACGGTGCTGAAGCGGAACGACTCCACCTCCCGCCGAACCGGCCGCACCAGCGTAGCCGCCAGCGAAACGCTTCCGGTGGAGCTGAGCGCGTCTTCCATGCGCCGGAGGTCATTGGCGAGCGCGTCGGCGGAGCCATAGCCTTCCGGACTGGTGACGATCTCGCCCCGTTCGGCACCGGTCACCATCAGATCGAGTTTCCGCAGCATGCAGGCGAGGTACTGACGGAATATTTCGCCCGGATTCCGCGCCGCGATCTGGTCGCCCTCGCCGCTGGCGACCAACTCCTTCTCCAGCGCCGCCCGAAAGCTCGCCGGCACCGGCATGGCCCGCTCGGTAATGCTGAGAGCGCGGACCAGCTCTCCCAGGCGTCGGCGGTAGCGGCGAAGGCCAGTGAGCCGGTTCTCCAGTAGCGTGCCCCGGGTAACCGCGTTGGTCACGAACGGATTGCCGTCGCGATCGCCTCCGACCCAGGACCCGAACTGAAAGAACGGAGGGACCTGGAACGATTCTGACGGATAGGCCTGGGTCAGGGCCCGCTCCAGTTTCTCCAGCAGATCGGGGACTGAGTCGAAGAGTGTTTCGTTGAAGAAGTGAAGCGCCCAGAACACCTCCTGGGGCACGGTCGGCTTGACCAGCCGCAGCTCGCCGGTATTCCAGAGCAGCTCGATCTCGTTCTGTAATCCGGCTACCAGGGCCTGGCGCTCGCGCGGGGTCCAGCGAGGCGACTCCAGATCCACCAGGCGGCGGTAGATGCGGCGGTGTTTTTCGAGAACGGTGACCCGTTTGGCTTCGGTGGGATGGGCGGTGATTACCGGGCGAACCCGAAGCACCTCCAACAGCTTCCGCAGCTCCTCGGCGGAGACCTTGGCGGCGGCTGCGCTGGAGATCACCTGGGCAAAGGTACCCCGCACCTGGTCGTAGCCCCGGTCGGCTTCGGTCTGCCGCCGCCGGCGCATGGCCGCGTTCTGCTCGGCGATGCTCAGCAGCTGGAACCAGAGCCCCTGCACCTGAAGCGTTCGAGCCATCAGATCGGGGCTGAGCTCGGAGGGGGGACGCTCACCGCGCAGTGCCGGCTCCAGCTCGGGCTGGCGCTCCCGAACCAAACCAAGGAGCAATCCGGAGAGAAGCTCGACGACCTCGTTGGCGTATGCGGCCGCGCTGGCGGCGGCCGGATCAGCCGACTCGGGAAGACCGACGGCTGAGAATGGATCGAGCAGCGTGTGGGTCACCCGACGGGATCGCGCAGCGGCGCACCACTGAAGAATCGCCGCAGGTTTTCCACCGCTCGCTGACCCATGGCCACCCGAGTCTCGTGGGTTGCGCTTCCCAGATGCGGCAGCAGGACCACGTTCTCCATGCTGAGGAGCTCGGGTGCGACTTGGGGCTCGTGCTCGTACACGTCGAGACCGGCTCCGGCAATGGTCCCGTCGGCGAGAGCATCCACCAGGGCCGCCTCGTCGACAACGTCACCCCGTGCGGTATTGATGAGGTAGGCGCTACGGCGCATACGGGCCAGGCGCTCCCGATTCATCAGATGGTGCGTCTCCGGCGTAGCTGGGCAGTGGAGCGACACGAAATCCGATTCTTCGAGAATCTCCTCCGGGCTCTGCCGTGGTTCCGCGCCCAACGCGGCGGCTTCCGGCGCCGAGGGTGGGTATGGGTCGTGAAACAGGATCCTCATGCCAAACCCCCGGTGGGCTCGCTGGGCTACCGCGCGGGCGATGCGGCCCATGCCGATCAAACCCAAGGTCTTCCCGCTGACCTGGGAACCGAGCATGTGGGTTGGACGCCATCCGGTCCACGCTCCGCAGCGCACGTGCCGCTCCCCTTCCCCGGCCCTGCGGCCCACCATGAGGAGCAGCGTCATGGCGATGTCGGCGGTGGCTTCGGTTAACACGTCAGGAGTGTTCGACACGGCGAGGCCCCGGGACTTGGCGGCATTGATATCGATGTGATTATAGCCCACGCCGAAGTTGGCCAGCATGCGGGCACGCAGCGGCTCGGCGCCGAGAACCTCGGCCGTCAGCTTGTCCGTAACGGTACAGAGCAGCGCGTCGGCGGTTCGCAACGCATCCTGCAAGCCGGCTGCTCCCAGTGGTCGATCGTCCCGGTTGAGCCTGGCGTCGAAGTCGCGGCTCAGCTCCTCCTCGACCACCGACGGCAGCCGACGGGTCACCACCACCGTGGCCCGGCTGGTCACTTCACAGCGACCGGGGTGCGCCGGGATCGCTGGGCGAGGGCCGCGGCCACCGTACTGCCCAGCTCCGCCGGACTGGGTGCCACGGTCAGTCCTGCGGTTCGCATGATTTCGGCCTTCTCCGCAGCGGTGTCGCCGAAGGCGGAGATGATGGCACCTGCATGGCCCATGCGACGCCCCTTGGGCGCGGTCAGACCGGCAACGTAGCCGATGACCGGCTTGCTCATGTTCTCCTTCACGAAGAGCGACGCTTCGGCTTCCTGGGGACCGCCGATCTCCCCGATCATCATCACGGCCTCGGTTTCGGGATCCTCCTCGAACAGCTTCAGCATGTCCACGAAGGAGCTGCCGTTGATCGGATCGCCGCCGATGCCGACGCTGGTCGTCTGACCGATGCCGAGCGCGTTCATCTGCGCCGCCGCCTCGTAGCCCAGAGTTCCGCTTCGGGTGACCAGGCCGACATGGCCGCGGGAATAGATGTGACCCGGCATGATGCCCAGCATTGCCTTGCCGGCGCTGATGATGCCGGCACAGTTGGGCCCGATCAGCGTGGTGCGCCGCTCCTTGGGAAAGCGGAGCAGGTAGCGCTTCACCATCATCATGTCCTGCGCCGGTATTCCATCCGTGATGGTACAGATGAGGCGGATGCCGGCGTTGGCGGCTTCCATGATGGAGTCGGCACAGAACGCGGCAGGCACGAAGATGATGCTGGCGGTGGCGCCGGTGGCCCGCACCGCCTCCCGGACGGTGTTGAATACGGGACGATCCAGATGCCGGGTCCCACCCTTCCCTGGCGTTACCCCGCCCACGATTTTCGTGCCGTACGCCAACATCTCTTTGGCGTGGAAGGTCGCCTTGTCACCGGTGAAGCCCTGCACCAGCACCCGGGTGGTTTCATCAATGAGGATGCTCATGACTGTCCATTGCCTCCGGCAACACCGCTGGCGGCACGGCCGCGGGCTGGGGACTGAGACCGAGAGACGTGGAAGGCGTGAACCACCCGCTCCGCCGCCTCGGAAAGACTGTTTGCCGTGATGATCGGCAGACCACTGTCCTTCAAGATTTTCCGGCCTTCCTCGACATTGGTGCCGGCCAACCGAACCACCAGTGGAATTGCCAGCTGAGTTTCCCGGGCCGCCTGTACCACGCCTTGAGCCACCCAGTCGCAGCGGTTGATGCCGGCAAAGATGTTCACCAGGATGGCGCCGATCTTTTCGTCAGAAAGCACCAGACGAAAGGCCGCGGCCACCCGGTCGGGGGAGGCGCCGCCGCCCACGTCGAGAAAGTTTGCCGGGTGTCCGCCCGCATGCTTGATCATGTCCATGGTGGCCATGGCCAATCCGGCGCCGTTGATGATGCAGCCGATGTCGCCGTCGAGCGCGACGTAGTTGAGCCCGTACTCCGCCGCCTGGGATTCCCGGGGATCCTCCTCGGCGTAATCCCGCAGCTCGCTCACGTTCGGCCGGCGGAACATGGCATTGTCGTCGAAGGTCATCTTGCAATCGAGGGCCAGCACCTGGCCGTCCTTGGTCACCACCAGCGGGTTAATCTCGACCATGGTGGCGTCGAGATCGCGGAATGCACGGTAGGCACCCAGCAGGGTTATGACGGCGCGGCTCACCTGCGCCGGCGCCAGCCCGAGACCGTACGCAATCTCCCGGGCCTGAAAGGCACTCATCCCGATTGCCGGCTCCACCACCTCGCGGAGGATCGAGTCGGGCGCGCTCTGGGCTATCTCCTCGATCTCCATGCCGCCTTGCGGGTGAGCCACGATCATGATGCGCTCGCTTTTGCGGTCGAGCACCAAGCCGAGGTAGAGCTCCCGATCGATCGGCACGGCTGCCTCGATATAGAGCCGATGCACCACTCTCCCTTCCGGCCCGGTTTGATGGGTAACCAGCCGCTTGCCCAGGAGACCCTTGGCCGCCTGGCGCACCTCATCTTCGCTGGAGCAAAGCTTGATGCCCCCGGCCTTGCCCCGGGCGCCGGAATGGATCTGCGCCTTGACCGCCCAGCGCGAGCCTCCGATCTCCGAGGCACGGTACACGGCCTGTTCCGGGCTGTACGCCACGCCACCCCGTGGAATGGCGACGCCGAAGCCGGCGAGGAGCTCTTTGGCTTGGTATTCGTGGATGTCCATGGTTGCTTCGCTTAGTCGGGAGTCTGGAGTCGGGAGCTCTAAGAAGGAATCAATGTCGGGCGACTCCTGCCTTGCCGTTTATTGCTTTATCTGTATCAACCACATTCTGAGCCATGCGGGCCGACGCCGCGTCGATCATCCGCCCATCGAGCTGGGCCGCGCCGCGGCCTTCGCTGGCCGCCTGCTCTAGGGCGTCCAGAATCCGCCGAGCCCGCTCTACCTCCTTGGCAGGCGGGGTAAACACCTCATTGGCCAGGCCGATCTGGGACGGATGAATGGCCCACTTTCCTTCGACGCCGAGGGCGGCTCCGCGCCTGGCGGCAAGGGTGTAGCCATTCGGATCCTTGAAGTCCCCGAAAGGCCCGTCGATGGCGCGAAGCCCATAGGCTCGGCAGGCCACGATCATTCGGGAAAGCGCCGCGTGCCACTGGTCCCCGGGGTAATCAGGGTTCAGGCCCCCGATGTTCACCGTGCGGGCGCGGCAGCTGGCGGCGTAATCGGCTACACCAAAGTGCATGGCCTCGAGCCGCCGGCTCGACTGCGCGATGGTCTCGACGTTGGCCATGCCCAAAGCGGTCTCGATCAGCACATCGATCCCGATCCGTTGCTCGATACCCTTCGCCTCTTCGATCTGGGTCAGGAGCGCGTCCACCAAATAAACGTCGGCCGGCACGCCCACCTTCGGAATGAGCACGACGTCCAGCTGGTCGCCGGCCTGCTCCACCACGTCCACCACATCCCGGTACATGTAGTGGGTGTCGATGCCGTTAATCCGCACCGCAATCGTTTTTCCGTGCTCTCGCCAGTCGTGCTCGTGCAGCGCCGCGATGATGTTGAGCCGGGCCTGAGCCTTGTCGGCTGGGGCCACGGCGTCTTCCAGATCGAGGAAGATGTAGTCGGCCTCGCTCTCCAGCGCCTTGCGAAACATTCCCGGCTGGGAGCCGGGCACCGCCAGCTCGCTGCGCTGAAGCCGGGCCCGGGCCGGCTCGAAGCGGGTGTGGCTCATCGCCCGGCGCCGACCGTGACCTTCTTGGGTCCGGCTGAGGCGGGCTGCGTCTCGGGAGCCCGGGGCGGAAGCTCCCGCTTGGATAGGGGGGCCGACGTGCTTCGCCAGTATTCCTGCGCCGCGGCCACTCCGCTGCCGGGAGTTACCTTGATGCCCACATCCCGCATGGCCATCTCTGCCCCGGCCAGCGCGCCCAGCAACATCAGCTCGTTGAGGTCACCGAGATGGCCGATCCGGAAAAGTCTGCCGGCCATGCGAGCGAGCCCTGCACCCAAGGCCAGATTGTAGCGCCGATAAGCAATATCGATGACCTCAGCGCCATTGATCCCTGGTGGAACCATGATCGCGGTGACCGTATCCGAGTTCCACTTGGGCGCACGGGCACAGAGCTCCAAACCCCAGGCCTTCACGGCGAGGCGGGTCCCTTCCGCCAGACGATGGTGCCGGGCATAGACATTCTCCAGCCCTTCCTCCAGCAGCATGGCGATGGATTCCTTCAGACCATAGAGCATTGGAAGCGACGGCGTGTAGGGGAAGTAGCCGGTGGTGTTGGCCTTCCTCATGTCGCCAAAATCAAAGAACACCCGAGGCAGCTTGGCTTGCTCGTAGAGACCGAGCGCTTTCTGGCTGGCGCAGACGATGCCGAGTCCGGCCGGCAGCATGAAGCCCTTCTGGGACCCGGTGACGGCCAGGTCCACACCCCACTCATCCATTCGGAAGTCGATACTCGCGATGGAGCTCACTCCGTCGACCATGAGCAGTGCCGGGTGCCTGGTCTCGTTCAAGGCGCGGCGGATTCCCGCCACGTCGCTGGTGACCCCGGTGGCTGTCTCGTTATGGGTAAACAGCACCGCCTTGATCCGGTGTGAGCTGTCCGCGGCCAGCGCCTCCTGATACCGCTCGATCGGCGCGCCTTCTCCCCACTCCGCGTCGAGCACCTCGACATCCAGGCCGAGTCGCTGGGCCATGTCGATCCACAGATGGCTGAACATCCCAAAGCGGGCGGCAAGCACCCGGTCGCCCGGGGAAAGCGTATTGGAGAGGGATGCCTCCCAGGCGCCGGTCCCACTCGCCGGAAACAGGAACGGCTGGCCGGAAGTGGTTTTGAAGACTTTCTTCAGGTCCTCGAAGATCGGCGCCACGAGTGATGGAAAATCAGAAGAGCGGTGATCTTCCATGGCCCGGTGCATGGCCCGGAGAACGCGGTCGGGCACGTTGGTGGGCCCGGGAACGAAAAGAAAGTTGCGGCCGGCCATGGGGACCTCTTGGAAAGATTGCAGACTAGAGATGGCAGACTGAGGACTACGTTGGATACCGACCATAACACTTTGTGAACTTTTTCACAAGAGCGGAACCCTGAGCCAAACCACCCCACTTCAGCCCCGGGATCTGCTGGTCAACCTCTACTCTGCGGCCACAGACGCGGTTGCGCCAGGACCGGCTCTGGCGCGGGCGCTGGAGGCGATCCCCGAGAGTGGCCGGCCAGTCTGGATCCTGGCTCTCGGCAAGGCTGCGTTTCCCATGGCCACCGCTGCGCTGGACGTACTTCGGCACCGGCGCACCTCTCCCGCCGGAGGCCTGATCGTCGGCCCCGCTGAGGCTGCCACTCCGCATCCTTCTCTCGACTGCGTGGCCGGAGACCACCCGGAGCCGGGGCCCGCCTCACTGGCGGCGGCGGGCGCCCTCGAGCGAACCGTCAAGCGGATTCCGAAGACCGATGAAGTCTGGCTTCTCCTTTCGGGCGGGACCAGCAGTCTGATCGCCGCTCCGGAGCCCGGGCTGTCGCCGGCGGATTTGACGTCGATTTACTCCCTGCTGCTGGGCTCAGGCCTCGACATCACGGCGATGAATCGAATTCGCAAGCGGTTCTCGCGCTGGGGCGGTGGCAAGCTGGCTCGTGCCCTGGCACCGGCCAAAGTCCGCGGATACGTGGTCTCTGATGTGATCGGGGATGATCTCGCCTCCATCGGGTCGGGCCCGTGTGTTCCCGACCCGACCAACGCAGGGGAGATTCGGGAGCAATTGGAGCAGGCCGGCATCTGGCCTCGACTACCTGAGTCGGGTCGATCCCTGGTGCTGTCGGTCGAAGCGGGAGAACGGCCGGAGACTCCGAAACCGGGCGACAATGCATTTGCCGGGGTCAACCTCGAAGTGATTGCCAGTAACCGGCTGGCCCTCGAGGCGGCGGCGAACCGAGCTCGCGAGCTCGGTCTCACGGCTGTAGTAGCCAGTCATCCCATATCAGGCGAAGCAGCACCGGCCGGAGAGTGGCTGGCCCGGAGTCTGCTCGATCGCTGCGCTCGGCGTGGTACCCCACCTGACACCCGGCTGTGCATGATCTGGGGTGGCGAGACGACGGTAACTCTGGGCGAGAAAGCCGGGCTTGGCGGCCGCTGTCAGGAACTGGCGCTTGCCGCCGCGGGAGCGCTGAGGGGTGCATCCGAGGGGATTGCTCTGCTGGCAGCGGGTACCGATGGTCGTGACGGTCCTACTGATGCTGCCGGAGCCATTGTCGACAGCCGGACCTGGCAAGCCGCTGAGGCCTCGGGCCGCAAGCCTGCTCAGGATTTGGCCGAACACAATTCCTATCCGGCACTCCGAGCCGCTGGCGCTCTCCTTCGACCCGGACTGACCGGAACCAACGTGATGGATCTGGTGATTGGCTGCTGTCTCTAGGGATGCACCTCCAGCCTGGGCCGAAAGTCTTCTCCCAGAATCACGCTCACATCAACTCGGCGGAAGGTGTCGATCTCTACCATTACTGCACCGGCGCCGAGAGCCGCGGCAACGTACTTCGCCTCGACCGAGTCGCCCCTGCGGGCCAAAATCCGGGTCAGAGGGGCGGTAGAATCGGCGTTGCCCAGGAACACCACGTCTAGTCCGCTACGCCGCAGCATACGGGTGGCGGTCCTGGCTGCACCTTGCCGCTGAGTGCCGTTGAGGACTTCGACGGTCACTCGTCTTTTCGGCACCACGATCGCAGGGGCAGCAGAGGTGCGCTCCGGCTGGGGACGCGGCCAGAGCCAGATTCCCGCTCCCAGCACAAGCAGCAGCGAAGCTGCGCCTAGCGCGAGCTCCCGCCAGTGGCGACGAGACTGTTCCAGAATCGGTATGTAGGCTCGAGAACGGGCCATCCAGATTCGATGATGTGGGAAAGACGAGCGCGCGCGACTTCGCGGAGGACAC
>DATKJJ010000139.1:0-12107 GCA_035543695.1 Gemmatimonadales bacterium
AAGGTGCTGCGGGTGATTGCGTGTGAGATGAGCCGGATCATTTCACACCTGGTCTGGCTGGGAACTACGGGCATCGATCTGGGAGCCTTTACGCCCTTCCTCTGGTCTTTCCAGGAGCGGGAGCGGATCTACAACCTGCAGGAGGCCTGGACCGGGGCACGGCTCACCACCACTCTCACCCGGGTGGGCGGCTTGATGGCCGATATTCCTGAGGGCTGGGAAGCCGGCCTGCGCGAGTTCACCAGTACGTTTCCCAAAACCCTCACGGAAGTGGACACGATGTTCACCCGGAACTCCATCTGGATCGGGCGGACTCAGGGGGTTGGGGCGCTTACCGCGGAAGAGGCCATCAATCTGTCGCTCTCCGGTCCCATGCTTCGCGCCAGCGGCGTGGATTACGACGTGCGCAAGGACCGTCCCTATCTGGATTATGAGACCTACGACTTCGACGTTCCCATCGGGGAACACGGCGACATCTACGACCGCTACCGGGTGCGCCTGGAGGAGATGTGGCAGTCGAACCGGATCCTGGAGCAGGCGCTCGACCGGCTCGAGCGGCTCAAGGGTGCGCCGATCAACGTCAGCGACCCGAGAGTGGTGCTCCCGCCCAAGTCGAGGGCTATGGGTGACATGGAAGCCATGATCTTCCACTTCAAGCAGGTGATGGAAGGGGTCAAGCCTCCCGCGGGCGAGGTCTACATGGGAGTGGAGAATCCCAAGGGCGAGCTGGGCTATTACGTGGTTTCAGACGGCACCAGTAAGCCGGTCCGCTGGCGGATTCGCCCGCCTTCATTCATCAACCTGTCCAGCCTGCCGACCATGTGCGAGGGCGCACTCTTGTCCGACGTGATCGCGATCAACGCCAGCGTTGACATCGTCATGGGCGAGGTGGATCGATGAGTAGCGCGGGGCAGCGGGGTAGCGGGGCAGAGGGCTCTCCCGTAGGGATCAGCGGGGCTCACCGGGGCACTGCCGAGCATGGTTCCGCACACGGCGGACATGAGACCGAAACCGCGCCGTACGAGCCGGTCTTCCGGGGTGAGCGGTTAGCCGGGCTGCAGCAGCTCTTCACGCTCTATCCCACCAAGCAGGCCTGCCTGCTGCCGGCCCTCTGGATGGTGCAGGAGGCGCGAGGCTGGATCTCGGAGCCGGCCATCGGCGAGGTGGCTCAGGTGCTGGGCCTGACCCCGGCATACGTAAAGGGTGTGGTGACGTTCTACACCATGTATCACACCCATCCGGTGGGCCGCCACTTCATTCAGGTGTGCACCACGTCTCCCTGCAACATTTGTGGCGCCGAGGATGTGGTGAAGGCGCTCCTCCAGCACACCGGCTGCGGCGAGCTGGGCGCCACCAGCCCCGATGGCCGCTTCACCGTGATCGAGGTCGAGTGTCTGGGCGCCTGCGGCTTCGCCACACCCATCATGATCGGGGACGACTTCATTGAGAGCGTCACCCCGGACAAGGTTGCGGGCATTCTCCAGAGGTACGAGTAATGGGCTACCCCCATCCCAGCCATCCCAAGGAAAATCCGGTTCTCTCCAAACACTTCGGCAGTCCCGAGGCGCGGACTTTCGATGGCTGGGTGAAGCGGGGAGGATACGAGGGGCTCCGCAAGGTGCTCCGGATGACGCCCGAGGCGGTGGTCGAGGAGATCAAGACCTCGGGGCTCCGAGGCCGGGGCGGCGCCGGATTTCCCACTGGCCTCAAATGGTCGTTGATGCCCAAGGCGGACGGCCGCCCGCATTACCTGGTCTGTAATGCCGACGAGTCCGAGCCCGGCACGTTCAAGGACCGGGAAATCATGCGGTGGACCCCTCACCAGCTGCTCGAGGGCTGCGCCATTGCCGCCTACGCCATCGGTGCCGAGCGATGCTACATCTACATCCGGGGAGAGTTCACCGACCCCCTGAAGGTGATGCAGCAGGCGATCGACGAGGCGACCAGCAAAGGCGCCCTCGGGGCGAACGTGTTTGGCAGTGGGAAGCGGATCGAGGTGATCATCCACCGCGGGGCGGGTGCGTACATCTGCGGCGAAGAGACCGCCATGCTCAATTCGATCGAGGGCAAGCGGGGCAATCCGCGGATCAAGCCGCCCTACCCGGCGCAAGCCGGCGTCTTCGGCATGCCGACCACCATCAACAACGTGGAGACCCTGGCGGCGGTGCCCCACATCGTCATGCGGGGCGGCGAGTGGTACAAGGGCCTGTCCCTCAGCAACCCCAAGAGCACCGGCACGAAGCTCATCTCGGTCTGCGGCCACATCCAGCGGCCCGGCAACTATGAAGTGACGATGGGTACTCCGATGAAGGAGCTCATCTACGAGATGTGCGGCGGCATGCGACCGGGCCGGACCCTCAAGGCGGTCATTCCCGGCGGCTCGTCCGTTCCCATTATGACGGCCGCGGAAGCAGAGGATTGTCTGCTGGACTACGAAGGCGTGGTCGCGAAGGGATCGATGCTGGGTTCCGCCGGCATGATCGTGATGGACGACAGCACCGACATGGTCTATCAGATCTGGCGCCTGGCCCGCTTCTACGCCCACGAATCCTGCGCCCAGTGCACCCAGTGCCGCGAAGGCACCGCCTGGTCGGTGCGGATCCTGGAGCGAATCCTGGCGGGGCAGGGGAAGCAGGAGCACTTCCAACTGCTGCTCGATCTATCCGACAACATGACTGGCAAAACAATCTGCGTGTTGAGCGACTCCTGCGCCGCGCCGATCGTGAGCGGAATTCAGAAGTTCCGCCACGAGTTCGAGGCCTACATTCAAGGCGCGCGCCAGCCGGCAATGGCAGCGGTGTAAAGCGAATGACTGACGAACTGGTCAACGTCACCATAGACGGCGCCCCGGTGAGCGTCCCCAAAGGGACGACCATCATCGAGGCCGCCAAGCAGGCCGGCATTCTGGTGCCGCACTACTGCTATCACCCGTCGCTCCCCTCGCCGGCGGTGTGCCGCATGTGCCTGGTCGAAGTGGAGAAGGCGCCAAAACTGATGCCGGCGTGCGTGACCCAGGTGGCCGAGGGCCAGGTGGTGCACGTGGGGAGCGAGAAGGCCCTGAAGGCTCGCGAAGGCGTGCTCGAGCTGCTGCTGATCAATCATCCGCTCGACTGCCCGATCTGCGATCAAGCCGGCGAATGCGAGCTGCAGGACTACGTGTTCCAGGAAGGCCGCGCCGGCACCCGGTACGCAGAATACGCCAAGCGCTTCAGCCCGGTAGAAGACTTCGGGCCCGATGTGCTGTACGTCCCGAACCGCTGTATCCTCTGCACCCGCTGTGTCCGCTTCATGGAAGATGTAGCGGAGGAGCCGGTCCTCAACGTCTCGGAGCGCGGCGACCGCGCCTACATCGGCATATCCATGGAGCAGCGGCTGGATCACCCCTGGGCCGGCAACGTGGTTGATCTCTGCCCGGTCGGATCGCTGCTGTCCAAGGATTTCCTGCACAAGGCGCGGGCGTGGGATCTGGACAAGAGCGCCAGCGTCTGCCCCGGCTGCACCCAGGGCTGCAACATCAGCATCGATACCCGCGATGATGTGGTCGTCCGCTTTCGTCCCCGGCCCAACCTCGAGGTGAATCGCCATTTCATGTGCGACTACGGCCGGATGAACTATCGCTGGCTGAATCGGGGCGACCGGATCGAAGCTCCCCTGGTGCGCGATGGCGGACGTCACGTCGCCACTGATTGGGACACCGCGCTCGACCGTCTGGGGCAGCTGGTGCGGGGGATCTCGGGCTCGGCTGTGATTCTCGCGTCGGGCCGGGCATCAACCGAGTCTCTGGGCTTAGTGCGGATGATGCTGGGCCGGATGAATGTGACCGCCGCAGTCCAGGTTCCCCTGGGAGACGAGGCGCCGCTGGCGGGGATACCGGATCTGGCGCTGCGCCGCGAACGGGCGCCGAATCTGGCCGGGGCCGAGCTCCTCGGCTACAAGCCCGACTGGGCCGCAGCGTTGGAGCAAGTGAAGACGGCCGGCCTGACCATCGTGCTCGATGCTGATCTCACGGAATCGGACCAGGCGCTGATTGCGGGCGCACCGGGCACCCTGGTCGTGCTCAGCACGGTGTGGCCCGAAGGCCTTCGAAACGCGGAGCTGGTTCTCCCCACCACGAACATGGCCGAAGAGAACGGCACCTACGTGAATCGCGACCGTCGCATTCAGCGCTTCAGCCAGGCCAAGGCGCAACCAGGCATGGCTCGGGCGGCCTGGTGGGTAGCGGGTGAGGTTCTCGCCGGCCCGGGGCCGAGCTTCGCGGCGCCATCCACTGCCGGCGAAGCGTTTGCCCTCCTGGGTGAGCGCTGGCCGGCGTTCGCCGGTTTGACCCACGCCGACCTGGGATACACCGGAAGGATTCTGGGGCTCTCAAATGACCGGTCGGCGGAGAGCCAGAGCGCCGATCTGGGGGTCATGTGACGCCGATCCTCAAGGGATTTCTGCTGGTCAGCATCATCAAGATGCTGCTGGTGTTTACGGTGATCATGGTAGGCGTGGCACTGCTCACTCTGATGGAGCGGAAGGTCAGCGCCTGGATGCAGAACCGGCGGGGCCCCAATCGGGTGGGGCCGGCGGGCCTGCTCCAGCCCGCCGCGGATGGGCTCAAGAACATCCTCAAAGAGGAGACTTTCCCGGCCCTCGCCAATCGTTGGCTGTTTCTGCTGGCGCCGGCGTTCTCCTTTATCCCCGCGCTCCTGCTTTCAGCGGTGATTCCTTTCGGAGCCCCGCTGCCGCTGAGCTTCGACTTTACCCTCGGACCACTGGGCCGCTTCGTGCACCACGGCACCATGCCGATGGTCGTGGCCGATCTCCCGATCGGCTTTCTCTTTGTTCTGGCCATCAGCTCGATGGGCGTCTATGGGATTGCGTTGGCCGGGTGGTCATCGAACAGCAAGTACGCTTTGCTGGGGGGACTCCGGGCCGCTGCCCAGATGGTCTCCTATGAGGTTCCGATGGGACTCAGCCTGATTCCCGTGCTCCTGCTCTCAGGTAATGTCAGCCTCTCTGCCATCATTCACGAACAGCAGCTGGGACTCTGGTACGTGCTCCCGCTCTTTCTCTCGTTTTTCATCTTCCTGATCTCCGGGTTCGCGGAAACCAACCGGCTGCCGTTCGACCTGCCTGAGGCTGAATCCGAGCTGATCGCGGGCTATCACACCGAATACAGCGCCATGAAGTTCTCCTTTTTCTTCATCGCCGAGTACGCCAACGTGGTCACCGTGTGCGCCATGGTAACCACGCTGTTCTTCGGCGGGTGGGACATTCCCTTCACCCACTGGGACGAGTCGGGCGGAGTGCTGCAGACCATTGCCACTGCCGGCTTCTTCTTCCTCAAGGTGATGTTCTGGATCTTCTTCGTGATGTGGATCCGGTGGACCCTGCCGCGGTTCCGCTACGACCAGCTGATGGCTTTGGGCTGGAAGGTCCTCCTGCCCCTGGCTCTGGTTTACATCATGGTGATCTGCGTGGCCATTTACGTGATCGAGCGATTCATTGGTCTGACTGATCCGGTGATGAAGTCGCTTGCCCTCTTCGGGCTGAATCTGGTCATTGCCGTCCTGGTCTTCGGTCTCCTGGACCGCGGGGTGTTCGTACGGGGCTCAGCCCGCCAGCGTCGCGCTCTCGATGCGCCCGCCCGGCGGGCGGCGGCGGTGACCTGATGGCAATCGGCGTCAAAGTCCTCCAGCGGCCTACCCGGCAAGTCAGCTATGTGCGCGCGACGCTGAAAGGCATGGCTCTCACCTTCAAGCACATGTTCGAGAAGAAGGTGACCATGCAATATCCGGAGGAGAAGAGCACCGACAGCGAGCACGGCGGCGGGCGCTGGAGCATCAGCCCCCGCTGGCGGGGCACGCATCGCATGCTCACCGATGAGCAGGGGCGCTCCAAGTGCGTCGCCTGCGGACTCTGTCCCCAGATCTGTCCCGCCAACTGCATCAAGCTGGTACCGGGCGAAGACGAGCAGGGAAACCGCTATCCGCTCATTTACGAGATCGACGAGTTTCGCTGCGTCTTCTGTGGATATTGCCAGGAGGTCTGCCCGGAAGAGGCGATCCACGTTGGGGTGCACTATGAGAACTCGGAATACAGCCGGGGACGCTTTGTGTACGACCTGGAGCGGCTGTCCTCTCAGACCCATACGGTGTCCACGCTGTGGGACCCCACCGATCCGGCAGGTGAGTAAGTGACCGAGGTCGTTTTCTACGTCTTTGCCGTAGCAGCTGTCATCTCGGCCACACTCTGCATCCTCCAGCGGAATCCGGTTTCCGCGGCGCTGTGGCTGGTCTCGACCATGTTTTCGCTGGCGGCCATTTACGTCCTCCTGAATGCGCAGTTCATTGCCGCGATTCAGGTGCTGGTGTACGCCGGCGCCGTCATGGTGCTGTTTCTGTTCGTCATCATGCTGCTGAATCTGGGGCACGCCGAGCCGGACATGCGGGGCCCCTCGACCGTCGCCGCGACGCTGGTCATCGTCGGCCTTCTGGCGATCGAGCTGTTTGCCCTGCTCCAGTACAACCCCCGAAAGCTGGCATCCGAATTCTCCCAGTGGCCCGCGTTCTCCGATCCGGCCACCGTCTTCGTGGCGGGCCAGCTGAGCCAGCAGGAGAGCGCGACGCGGGGCGTGGTGGGCGCTGTCGCCGCTCCCCTGTTTCAGGTCTATCTGATTCCCTTTGAGATCACCTCGATTCTTCTCCTGGTGGCGATCATCGGGGCGGTCGTGCTCGCCAAGAGGAAGGTCTGATGTTCCTCGGCCAGGCGCTCGGACTCTCGGCAGTGCTCTTCAGCCTCGGTGTCGCCGGTGTCCTGTTGCGGCGGAATGCCATCGTGCTCTTCATGTGCATCGAGCTGATGCTCAACGCGGTAAATCTCAGCTTCGTGGCACTGGCCCAGCTGCACGGGGCGAGCGGCTATGTAATGGTTTTCTTCGTCATGACGGTGGCGGCCGCCGAGGCCGCGGTCGGGCTGGCCATCATCATCGGCATTTTCCGGCATAAGCAGACGGTCGACCTGGGCAACATCAACCTGCTCCGGGGCTGATTTCCTGAACGTTCGGGGAGTATGAGCGCACACTGGGTCTGGCTCACGGTCGCGTTTCCGCTGCTTGGCTTTTTGATCAACGGCGGGCTCTCGCTGCGCCGGCCACAGGCCAAGGACATGGTGTCGGTGGTGGGCGTCGGGGTTCTGGCGGCCTCCTTCCTCGTTTCTGCGGCCCTGTTCCTCCAGCTTCGAGCGCAACCGCCGCACCAACCGATCCTGGTTAATCTCTGGCGCTGGCTCCCGGTCGGGTCGCTTCAGATCGACATGGGGTTTCAGCTGGACCAGCTCTCAGCGGTCATGTTGCTGATCGTGACGGGGGTGGGGAGCCTCATTCATCTGTTCAGCGTCGGGTACATGAAGGAAGATCCGGGTTACGCCCGGTACTTCGCCTACCTGAACCTGTTCGTGGTGTTCATGCTGGTGCTGGTGCTCGGGTCCAGCTTCCCGGTGATGTTCATCGGGTGGGAGGGCGTGGGCCTCTGCTCCTATCTGCTGATCGGGTTCTGGTTCAGCGACAAGGTCAACGCTGACGCCGGGAAGAAGGCGTTCATCGTCAACCGAATCGGCGATTTCGGGTTTCTGGTGGCGATGTTCATGATTTGGCAATCGCTGGGGACGCTGACTTTCACCGGGATGGTTGCCAAGGCGCCCGCCATCCTGCCGGCTGGAAGTGCCACCGTCACCGCCATCACCCTCTTTCTCTTCCTTGGCTGCACCGGGAAGTCGGCGCAGATACCGCTGTATACCTGGCTTCCCGATGCCATGGCCGGCCCCACGCCGGTCTCCGCGCTGATCCACGCCGCCACCATGGTGACGGCCGGGGTGTATCTGGTCATCCGTACCAACGTGCTGTTTGCCCTGGCGCCGCTGTCAAGCACGGTTGTGGCCGGCATCGGCGCGCTCACGGCGCTGTTTGCCGCAACGATCGGACTCCGGCAGTACGACATCAAGAAGGTCCTGGCTTACTCCACCGTGTCTCAGCTGGGCTACATGTTCCTCGGCGTGGGCACCGGAGCCTACGCGTCGGGTCTGTTCCATCTGGCCACCCATGCATTTTTCAAAGCCCTGCTGTTCCTCGGGGCGGGCAGCGTGATCCACGCGATGCACCACGCCTACCATGCCACTCACTCGCATGCCGACGCGCAGGACATGCGGAACATGGGCGGGCTGAAGCAGTATATGCCGGTCACCTTCTGGCTCATGCTGATTGCCACCCTGGCCATCTCGGGCATCCCACCGTTCTCCGGGTTCTTTTCCAAGGACGAGATACTCGCGGCGGCCTTCGCCCGGGGCGAGACCAATCCGATCTACCTCGTGTTCTATGCGATGGGGGTGATCGCAGCACTCCTGACGGCCTTTTACATGGCCCGGCTGATGACGATGACGTTCCTCGGGAGCAACCGTACGGGAGAGCGGGAGCGAGGCCACCTGCACGATGCGCCCTGGGTGATGACCGGACCGCTGGTGGTGCTGGGCATTCTGAGCGCTTTGGGGGGACTCCTTAATCTTCCGCCCTTCCTCGGCGGTGGCGCCGCCCTCGAGCGATGGATCGAGCCGGTGACCGCTCCGTCGGCCGCTTTCTTCCGCCTGCAGATGCCCCACGGAAACACCGAGCTGTTCCTGATCGGTGCTGCGGTTCTGGTGGGCATTGTGGGACTCTTGGCCGGCTGGAGAGCTACTCTGCAGCGACCCATTCCGGTGGCGGCTGAAGCTCCGGCGGACACTGGATTCTGGCGGGTGGTCTACCGGAAGTACTACGTCGATGAAATCTATGACGCCGTCATCGTTCGGCCTCTGGTCTGGCTGTCCCGAGTGGTTCTCTGGAAAGGGGTGGATCAAGGCGTAGTAGATGGCGCGGCGGTCAACGGCACGGCCCGCGTGTCCCGCGGTCTGGGGTGGCTGGGCAGCCGCCTGCAAACCGGACAGGTCGGCATTTACGTCGTCCTGTTTCTGGTGGGCGCTCTGTGGATCCTGCATTCCGTGGTCCGGTAACCCGCCGATGACCCAGCTCCTCGATTCCATCCACTACAGCCAGTGGATTCTGCATGCGTTGATCCTGTTGCCACTGGCGGGCGTGGTCCCCATCCTGCTCGGGGATGAACGAACCGCCAAGCGGACGGCGCTGGTGGTCACCCTGCTCGAGCTGGTGTTGTCGCTCGGACTGTGGTGGGCGTTCGATCCTCAGGACGGCGGGATGCAGCTGGTCTCCAGCGCTCCCTGGATTCCCCGCTGGGGCATCAGGTACCGGGTAGGAATCGACGGCATCTCTCTGTTCATGGTCTTGCTCACCACCGTCATGATGCCGCTCAGCGTGCTGGCGAGCTGGACATCCATCACCCGGCGGGAGCGGGCGTTCTACGCCCTGATGCTTGCGCTCCTGACCGGGCTGGTCGGCGTCTTTATCGCCCTCGATCTGTTTCTCTTTTATGTCTTCTTCGAGGTGATGCTGATCCCGATGTATTTCATCATCGGGATATGGGGTGGTGCCAATCGCCTCTACGCGGCCATCAAGTTCTTCATCTATACCATGGCCGGCTCGCTCCTGATGCTGGTGGCCATCGTAGTCATGGCCTGGAGGGTAGGGGCCGTCACCGGGGTTTTGTCGTTCAGCTACGAGCATCTACTGGCCAACGCCGGCACCGTCGGCTCGGCCGCGCCCTGGCTATTCGCGGCATTCGCCCTGGCATTCGCCATCAAGGTCCCGGTGTTCCCGCTCCACACCTGGCTTCCCGATGCGCACGTTGAGGCACCCACGGCCGGCAGCGTCCTGCTGGCCGCCATCATGCTCAAAATCGGAACCTACGGGTTCCTCAGATTTGCGGTGCCGTTCTTCCCCCAGGTGGCCCTCTCTCCCGGGGTCACTCGCTTGATGGTGCTGCTCGCCGTCATCGGAATCATCTACGGCGCTCTGGTTGCGATGGTGCAGCCCGATATCAAGAAGCTCGTGGCGTACTCCTCGGTCAGCCACCTGGGCTTCGTGATGCTGGGAATCTGGGGCGTCAGCGTCATCAGTGTGCAAGGCGCCCTCATGGTCATGATCAGCCATGGAATCTCAACCGGAGCGCTGTTCCTGCTGATTGGCATGATCTACGAGCGGCGGCATACCCGCCTGATCGAGGACTACGGCGGCATCGCCCGGGTGGTTCCGCTCTTCAGCCTGATACTGACCGTCGTAGCGCTCTCCTCGATTGGCCTGCCCGGGCTCAATGGCTTCGTGGGCGAGTTCCTGGTCCTGCTCGGCAGTTTCGGGGCATACCCGTGGGCCACCGGCATTGCCACCACCGGCGTCATCTTTGCCGCCGCTTACCTGCTCTGGGCCCTCCAGCGGATGATCTTCAACCGGCTGGACAATCCGGAAAACGAGCGATTGACTGACCTGAACCGAAGAGAGCTCGCGGTGCTGATTCCCTTGATCATCGGGATCGTCTGGCTGGGGCTGTTCCCCGGTCCGGTGCTCCGGCGAATGGAGCCGGCAACCCAGCGCTTCGTCGAGGGCACGCAATCTCAGGGCGGATCGGCGAGACTCGGCGCCACAGTGCACCCGCTGCAGGGGAGCCGGTGATGCAGCTCGACCTGAGTACCCCACAGGGCGTCACGCTCGGATTGCTGCCTGAAATTCTTCTGTCGGGCTGGGCCCTGGTGGTGCTTCTGGTAGCTAGCTGGCGCCACAGCACCGCCGAGGACAGCCGGCTGGCCGGGTGGTTAAGCCTGGCCGGTATCGTGGTCAGCGCTGCCGGTCTGGCTTGGCTCTGGGTGAACGACGCAACCCCCCTGGGTTTGGCCCAGATGATGGCCCTGGATCCGTTCCGCTATGCTGCCGATGCGTTGATTCTGCTGTCTACCGCCGGTGCCATCCTGCTCTCTCTGGGGTACCTCGAGCGCGAGCTGCTTCTGGCTCCGGAGTACTATCCTCTGCTGCTGCTCTCGGCGACGGGAATGATGTTCATGGCAGGCGCCGAAGACCTGATCGTGCTCTTTCTCGGGCTCGAGGTGATGTCGGTTGCCGTCTACGTCCTTGCGGGGTACAACCGGGCCAACGCGTGGTCGTCGGAAGCCGCGCTCAAATACTTCCTGATCGGCGCCTTTGCCTCCGGCTTCCTGCTCTACGGCATAGCTCTGGCCTACGGTGCAACCGGCACCACGAACCTGTCCCTGATCGGGGCGCAGTTCGCCGGGGGACAACTGTCCCTCATGGCCGAGCTGGGTCTCGGCCTGCTGCTCATCGGGTTCGCTTTCAAGGTGGCGGCGGTGCCTTTCCACATGTGGGCCCCTGACGTGTATGACGGCGCGCCCACGCCGGTCACGGCGTTCATGGCCACCGGCGTAAAGATCGCGGCCTTTGCCGGGCTGGTGCGGGTTCTCATGGAAGGGTTCCCTGCGGCCGCAAGCGTCTGGCAGCCAATCATCGCAGGCCTTGCCATTGCTTCCATGGTGGTGGGAAACCTGATTGCGCTGGCACAGCCAAACCTGAAACGCATGCTGGCGTACAGCTCCATCGCTCACGCGGGCTACCTGCTGGCCGCCGTATGGCCCGGCACCCGCCTGGGCTCTGGTGCCGTGTTACTCTATCTGACCGCGTATAGCCTCACCACGATTGCCAGTTTCGGCTTTTTGGCAGCGCTCGGCCGTCACGGCGAACGGACGGTAACTTTCGACGACATCGCCGGTCTGTCGGCCAACCGACCCTGGATTGCCCTGGGCCTGAGCCTGTGCATGTTGTCTCTGCTGGGATTTCCGGGCACCTTCGGCTTCATCGGGAAGTGGTACATCATCTCCGCCCTGATCGCGGAGGGCCAGATGATCCTTCCGGTGGTTCTAGTCGTTACCAGCGTCATTTCCGCCGGGTATTACTTGCCGGTGATCATGTCCATGTACATGAAGACGGCTCCCAACGACGAGTTGCAGCGCGATATGCGGCTCTTCCCCTCGGCCGCCGGAGTCATCGCCCTGTCCCTCATCGCCGTCCTCGTCTTTGGCGTCTGGCCCCGGGGAGCGCTCGACGCGGCCGTGAAGAGTGCCGGAACGTTGACCCAGACAGGCACACCGGTGGCCCGGCAGTAACGTCAACCGGG
>DATKJJ010000140.1:0-3725 GCA_035543695.1 Gemmatimonadales bacterium
TCGAGCAGCAGCCATGCCGCCAGCGCGATGAGTCCGGCCGGGATCAGCGTCGCGGGGCCGAGGATCGTCAGCAACAGCCGGCGGGGCCGGCGGATCTCGCTGAAATCCAGCGCGATCGCGTCGGTGAACAGCACCAGTACCAGTCCGAGCGTCGCGATCCACTGCAGGGTGGGAGAGGCGAGAGTAAGCTCGACCAGGTTCAGGCCCTGCGGACCGACGATGACCCCGAGCAGCAGGAAGATTGCGACCTGGGAAATCCCCGTTCGCTCCACCAGCCCGGAAAGGAGCGAGGAGACCAGGATGACGATCCCGATCAGGGCCAGCGCCGGCGCGAGAGATTCGGCGGCCATGACGCGAAGTATGCAGCTACCACGAAGTCATTGCGAGGGCGGAGTCATTGCGAGCGCGCGGAGAGCGGGCTAACCTCGCCCATGACCTCCGAGCCCGAGTCCACTGCTCTCCTGCTCACCACCTGCGGCGTTTTGCTCGGGGTGAGCGTGGTCTTCAGCCGGGCGTCCCAGCGGACCGGCGTCCCCATCGCGCTGCTCTTCATTCTGGTAGGAATGCTGGCCGGCTCCGAGGGGCTGGGCCACATCGCCTTCGACGACTACCGCTTTGCCTTCCGGTTGGGCACAGTCGCCCTCGCGCTCATCCTGTTCGATGGCGGGCTCAACACGCCACTCAGCGCCGTCCGCAAGGCCGCCGCCCCGGCCGGCGTGCTGGCAACCGTGGGTGTCGCGGGCACCGCGCTGCTGGTGGCGGCCGGGGCCCATGCGCTGGGATTGGGTTGGCCGGAGGCGCTGCTCCTCGGCGCCGTGGTCTCGTCCACCGATGCGGCAGCCGTCTTCTCCGTGCTCCGCGGCAGCGGCCTTCAGCTGAAGCGTCGCGTCGGCGTCACTCTGGAAGTGGAATCCGGGATCAACGACCCGGTGGCCTTCATCCTCACCACCGTGCTTACCGGCAATCTGCTGCAGCCGGGCTCGGCCGCGGGCTTCCGCATCCCGCTCGAAATCATGTTTCAGCTGATAATCGGCACCGCGGTAGGAGCCGGCGCCGGTTATGGCGGCCGGCATCTTCTGTCGCGGCTCACCCTGTCGGCGGGTGGCCTCTATCCGGTGATGACGCTGGCGCTGGGGCTCAGCGCCTTCGGCGCGGCGACCCTGCTGCACGGAAGCGGTTTCCTGGCCGTGTACCTGACCGGACTGCTGCTGGGCAACGGTCCCCTGCCCTATCGCACCGGCCTGCTTCGGGTACACGACGCGCTGGCCTGGTTGAGCCAGGTCGGCATGTTCCTGATCCTGGGACTGCTGGTGTATCCCTCGCGTCTGTTCGACGTCGCGGCTGTCGGCCTCGGCCTCGCGCTCCTCCTGGCGATAGTCATCCGTCCGCTGGTGGTGGCGGTCTGCCTGCTTCCCTTTCGCTATCCCGGGCGGGAAGTGCTCTACATCGGCTGGGTCGGACTTCGGGGAGCGGTCCCCATCGTGCTCGCCACCTTCCCGGTGCTGGCCGGGGCTCCGGGTGCCGGCCGCCTGTTCGACCTGGTGTTCTTCATCGTGGTGGCCACCGCGCTGGTTCCGGGCGCTACGGTAGCCTGGGTAACCCGCCGGCTCGGCCTCCAGAGCAACGAGCCGCCCGCGCCTCAGGCCGTCCTCGCCATCGAGTCCCGCCAGCCGCTCCAGGGCGAGCTGATGTCCTTCTATATAGATGAAGCGTTGGTGGTAGCGGGAATGCCGGTGGGGGAGCTGCCGCTTCCGGAAGGCTCGGCGGTGACGCTCATCGTGCGTAACAACCGCCTGCTTCCCCCGGTGCCCGAGGCGCTGCTGGAGCCGGGAGACCACGTGCATTTGATCGCCCAGCCGGAGGACCGCGGTCTCATTCAGCTGATGTTCGGCAGACCCGAAGAGGAGTGACCCGCGAGCAGGCTCAAGGCCAGCGTGTCCTGAAAGGCGTGGGCCACCACCACCGGCCAGAGCCGCCTGGTACGCACGTAGTACAGCGTGAAGACGATTCCGACCGGAAGCACCGTTACCAGAGCGAGCGGGCCCTGATACACATGAGCCAGCAGCCGGAGCGCGGCGCTGATGGTTCCCGCCACGCCCACTCCAAATCGGCGGAAGGCCGCAAAGCCGAGTCCCAGCCAGAGCAGCTCCTCGAAGACTGCATTGAGGATGGAGTACACGAGTGAGAGGGAAAGCCGGGGACCGCCCAGGATCTGGGTGGCCTTAGCCACGGCGAACAGGTGGGGGAACACCGCGCGACAGACCAGCACCCAGAGCGCTACCGCGGCGATGGCGCCGGCCCAGAGGACCATTCCGCGAGCGACATCCAGTGGCTGAAAGGGATAGGTGGCGGTCTTGAGGGGCCGCCACCCACGGCGCCAGAGCCAATAACCGAGGCTGGCTGCCAGCACCAACTCGACCGCGACGGCCTCAGCCAGCACGGTATCGGTCAAGGCGATGCCCGCGGTGCCGCCTTGGCGCGAAAGCCCAGACGACACGACCATCAGAGCAACCGGAAGCAACAGGCCAACGGTCGCTACCCGCTCGGAGAGCCGCTCCGGGGGCAGGGTTGAGCTCGGCGGCACGTCGGTCAGGTCGTTGGAGATTGCTGTTCCCTAGCCGGGGACAGTTCGAGCTTTCGCATAGCGCCTACCGCCGCCTCCCATGCCCCCTCGGCGCAGAGACCGCGTAGCGCAGCGTCTTCATACGCCACCAATGCCGCGCGAATCAGATCGGCCCGGACCCGCTCGGCCATCCGCTGAGCCTCAGGCCCCATTAACCGTTCCCTCAGCTCCGCACAAAGGACAAATCAGCCTGGTGCCGAGCCGACCGCCTCGACCCTCGCTGGAGAGCACCCAGGCGCGCTCCTGCCAGGGAGGATCGTGCCGCACATGTTGGTTGTGACCGCACTCGAGCTCCGCCACCCAGTCGCCCTCCTGGTCCTGATGGAAACCGACGATGAGCCGCTCCCAGCTTGCCTTCATCGATAACCATCCGTGCTAAGAATGTTAAAGGGAACGGCTCCCTCAGGGCTTGAGCACAGTCCACTCGATCTCGTTCAGCAGATTGCCAACCGCCTCCGCGGAATCGCTGCTGTAGGAGAAGCAGCCGGGCCCACCCGTAGGGCTGACCCCATCCAGCCGGCCTACCGTATTGCGCACCCAAGCGTCCTCGGTATACGAGCGCCGGAGACAGAATTTTACCTGGTAGGGCTTCTCCAGCTTGAGCGGATGGAGCTCGGCCGCCTTCACTCGCCGGACCGCCCGGGCGGCAGCCTGCCGCAGCAGACGGTGGACCGTTGCCGGCGGCAGGACCGCCGCCGCTGAGCGGGAGAATGCGGTCTTAGTGGTAACCGTCTCCAGGGGCCCCAGCATCTCCCGTGTCTCCCTGGTAAGCACGTCGTCGCCACTGGCCAGGGCCATGGGCACGCCCATCTCGCCGCCGATGAACCCGGCAATGCCGGCCTCGTTGAGCGTCTTGCCATTCACGGTAAACGTATCGAAGGCGAAATTGTGCGATATGACGCCCGGACTTCCGGCGTTGGCGTGAGCGCCCACGATCATCATCGCATCCACCATGGGATTGATCCCGGTGGACATCACGATCGGCTTGGGATAGCCGCGGATCAGGATCGCGTCGGGATCGAGCTGGTCGACCAGAATGTTGCGAAACAACGTTCCGCCGTGTCCCTCGTTGACGATGAACTGGGTGGCGCCGGCCGACCGC
>DATKJJ010000141.1:0-2713 GCA_035543695.1 Gemmatimonadales bacterium
CACGATGTGGCCTCCTTCCTCGCCGGCTCCGGGCCCGATGTCGATGACCCAGTCGCTGCCCGCCACGATCCGCATCTCATGCTCCACCACGATCACCGTGTTCCCGGCTTCGACCAGCCCGTCAAGCTGGGCTATGAGCCGCTCCACATCGGCCGGGTGCAGCCCGGTGGTGGGCTCGTCGAGAACGTACAGTGTGGTGCCCCGCTGGATCCGCTGCAGCTCGGCCGCCAGCTTGATCCGTTGGGCCTCCCCGCCGGAGAGCTCGGTCGCCGGTTGTCCCAGCCGGAGATAGCCGAGGCCCACCTGGCGTACCACGTCGAGCGCCCGCCGAACATGAGGCTCGTCCACAAAGAACTCGAAGGCATCATCCACAGTCAGGCCGAGCACGTCGGCGATGTTTTTGTCGCGGTAGGTGATCTCCAGGGTTTTGGCGTTGTATCGGGCGCCGTGGCAGGTGGGACAGGGGGTGTACACGCTGGGCAGGAACAGCAGCTCCACCATCACGAAGCCTTCGCCCGCACAGGTCTCGCAGCGGCCCTTCGCCACATTGAAGGAGAAGCGTCCGGCGTCATAGTGGCGAGCGCGGGCCTGCCGGGTGGCGGCGAAGAGTTTCCGGACGTGATCGAAGAGTCCGGTATAGGTCGCCAGGTTCGAACGCGGGGTGCGCCCGATCGGTCGCTGGTCCACCACCACCAGTCGCTTGATTCCCCCAAGGCCCCCAGCGATCCGGCCTCCGGTTAGGATCACCGGCGACCGCTCCAGATCTTCGCCTTCCTCGTCATCGGTTGGCGGCCGGTGGCCGAGCTGCTCCGCCACCAGCTCGACCAGTGCCTGACTCACCAGGCTCGACTTGCCCGAGCCGGAGACGCCGGTGATGGAGGTGAAAACGCCCAGCGGAAAGGCGACATCGAGGTGGTGGAGGTTATTCCGGGTGACACCGCTCAGCCGCAGCCAGCCTCGAGGCGGGCGCGGGGCTCGCAACCGAACCGCTGGTTCGGCAAACAAGTAGCGCCGGGTTCGGGACTCTTCGACCTGGGCCAGACCCTCCGGGGGTCCGCTATAGAGGATATGGCCCCCCTCCTCCCCTGCGGCGGGTCCCACGTCCACGATCCAGTCGGCATGACGAACCACATCCAGGTCGTGCTCGATCACAAAGAGCGAGTTACCGGATGTCTTGAGCGTCTCCAAGGCTCCCAGCAGCGCCTCGGTATCTCTCGGGTGAAGCCCGGCCGACGGTTCATCCAGCACGTACACGACCCCGAACAGATTGGAGTGCACCTGGGTCGCCAAACGCAGCCGTTGCAGCTCCCCCGGCGACAGGGTGGGCGTGCTGCGGTCCAGTGTGAGGTACCCCAGCCCCAGCTCGAGCACGATGGCCAGCCGCGCGACCAGGTCTTCCGCAATGCGCTGAGTAACCACCGCCTTCTCCGGGTGCTCCTCCTGAAGCTGGGTGAGGCCAGGAGCCTTCCCTTCTGCGTACGGGCGGAAGATTCCCGCCAGCCGCTTCAGGGGTACCTGCGACATATCGGCCAGGTCCATGCCGGCAAACTTCACCGACAGTGACTCCCGGCGCAGTCGCTTGCCATGGCAGAGCGGACACAGGCTACTCAGCATGTACTGGGCGACCCGCTTCTTCATCATCTGGCTCTGGGTATTGGCAAAGGTGTGCAGCACGTGACGCCGGGCGCCGGTGAAGGTTCCCATGTAACTGGGCTCTTCCTTGCGCTTGAGCGCGCGGCGCACTTCTTCCAGCGTGTATCCGGCATAGACCGGCACGGTCGGCTGCTCGTCGGTGAACAGGATCCAGTCCCGGGTCTTCTTGGGGAGCTCCCGCCAGGGGCGGTCCACATCGTGGCCCAGCGTCGTCAGAATGTCGCGCAGATTCTGCCCCTGCCACGCCGTCGGCCAGGCCGCCACGGCCCGTTCCCGGATGGAGAGTTTGTCATCCGGCACCATGGATTGCTCGGTCACCTCATACACCCGACCCAGCCCGTGACACCGAGGGCACGCACCTTCGGGAGTATTCGGTGAGAACGACTCGGCATACAGCAACGGCTGGCCCCGGGGGTAGTCCCCGGCCCGGGAGTACAGCATGCGCAGCAGATTGGAGAGGGTGGTAACGCTCCCTACCGACGAGCGGGTGGTGGGTGACCCCCGTTGCTGTTGCAGCGCCACCGCGGGTGGCAACCCGTCGATCCGGTCCACCTCGGGCACGGGCATCTGATGGAAGAGACGCCGGGCGTAGGGCGAGACCGATTCGAGATACCGGCGCTGCGCCTCGGCGTAGAGAGTGCCGAAGGCCAGGGACGATTTTCCCGAGCCGGAGACGCCGGTGAAGACGACCAGGGCGTCGCGCGGAATATCGAGGTTTACGTTCTTGAGATTGTGCTCCCGGGCCCCGCGTACGTGGACCCGGCCAGTGATGTCTCTAGTCATGACAAAATCCTATTCCAGGCCGGAGTAGGTTTCTGTGTTCCATGACCCGCTCTGAAGCCCCCTCGACTCAGCCTGGCAATCGCCTGAGCCGTCGTGTTGCCGTGATTGGTGCGGGGGCGGCCGGCACCATGGCGGCCATATTCGCCGCGTCTGCCGGGGCGGAAACATCGCTGCTCGAAAGCACCCGGGATGGCGGACGCAAGATCCTCATCAGCGGCGGAGGACGCTGCAACATCCTTCCGGCCCGGGTGGATGAGCGCCGGTTCGTCACCGATTC
>DATKJJ010000142.1:0-2127 GCA_035543695.1 Gemmatimonadales bacterium
AGCTTACCCTGGATGGGTCGGTTTTTCTTGTTTTAGGGGGATACGGTAACTAACTGCAGTGTGGCGGGATCGCAAGAAGCCTGCCCGACGGGGTCGAGACTCAGGCGGAGGTGGTTCGTCCTCTATCTATTATCGTCGGCGGCCACCTCCTCCGGCTGCGAGACATCGCTACTCACCCGCTGCACGCTCACCTCGTGCCGAGCGCCGTCATCCAGCAGGCGAATCCAGCCGTCGGCCGACGGAGCTCCGTCGATGACGACCTCGACCGCTCCACCGGATATTCCCTCCTCGTTGTGCACCGCGATCACATAGACGCTCGCACCGTATCGGTATTCGATGGTATAGGCTGACCAGGAGGTGGGGACTCTCGGCTCTATCAACAGCCGGTCACCCCGCTTGGTGAAGCCGAGAATGCCCTCCAGTCCCACCCGGTACATCCAGCTCGCAGAACCGGTGTACCAGGTCCACCCGCCCCGTCCCAACTGGCCGTCTGCGGTGTACACATCGGCCGCCACGACATACGGCTCGACCTTGTAGACCTCCACCTCCTCCGGGGTGCGCGCGTGAGTCAGCGGGTTGATCATCTGATACAGCTCGAAGGCCCGGTCTCCGTTGCCCTGGAGCGCGGTGGCCAGCACGGCCCAGAGCGCGGCGTGCGTGTATTGCGCCCCATTCTCCCGGACGCCCGGCAGGTAGCCCTTGATGTATCCGGGATCTTTCTCGGTCTTGTCGAATGGGGGAGTCAGCAGCATGAGCAGCCGGGCATCCTCGCGCACCAAGTACTTCTCCATCGAGTCCATCGCGATCCGTCGTCTCTCTGCCCCGCTGCTCCGCTGTCCCGCTGCCCCACTTATCACACTCCAGCTCTGCGCGATCGAATCGATCCGGCATTCCTCGTTCGTCCGCGAACCAATCGGCGTTCCATCGTCAAAGTAGGCCCGGCGATACCACTCTCCGTCCCACCCGTGCTGCTCCACCGCCATCAGATAGGTGACGGCCTGACCCCTGAACTCCGCCGCGATGGCCACGTCTCCCCGAGAGTCGGCCTGCTCGGCAAAGGCCTTGAGGGTAGTGGCAAGGAACCATGCCAGCCACACGCTCTCACCCCGACCGTGAACCCCGACCCGGTTCAACCCGTCGTTCCAGTCGCCGATGCCGATCAAAGGCAGGCCGTGCTCGCCCGTAGTGCAGGCGCGCCGGAGTGCCCGAACGCAGTGCTGGTACACACTTGCCAGCTCCGAGCTCACCTCGGGCAAGTCGTAAATCTCGTGCTCCTCCGGACCCAGCTGACGCATGGTCAGGAACGGAACCGGCTCATCCAGCACCGAGGTATCGCCGGTGACCCGGATGTATTGGTCCACCACGTAGGGCAGCCAGGCCAGATCGTCGGAAAACCTGGTGCGCACACCCCGTCCGCTGTGGGGATGCCACCAGTGCTGCACGTCGCCCTCCTCGAACTGGCGAGCCGAGGCCCGGAGAATGTGCTCCCGCGCCAGTGCCGGCTCGGCATAGAGGAACGCCATCACGTCCTGCAATTGATCGCGAAAGCCGTAGGCGCCGCTACTCTGGTACACCGCCGAGCGGCCCCACATCCGGCAGGAGAGCGCCTGGTACAAGGTCCAGCGGTTGATCATCGCGTCGAAGGTGGGCTCCGGTGTCTTCACCGTGATGACCGAGAGTCGCTCGCTCCAACCGGCAACCGTTTCATCGATCGCGGTCTTCGCTCGGGTTGGATCGCGATACTGCTCGGCCAACTCATAAGCCTTTAGCTCGGTTTCCGCCGCGCCGAGTATGATGGCGATCTCCCGGTCTTGGCCCGGCGCGAGCTCGATCGAGCACTGCAGCGCCGCACACGGATCGATTCCGGCGCCGGTTACCCCGGAGAGATTCCCCCCATCCAGCAATGCGGCGGGGTTCGCAACGGAACGGTTCCGTCCGATGAAGTCCCGGCGCCCGGCCGTGTAGGCGATCACCGGCTCGCTGATGCAATGGAATCCGGTCCAACCGGCAAAGCTGGGGTCGAAGTAGTTGCAGGCCCGCAGCGTCTCCCGCTCCCGATCGAATCGGGTTTGCACCTGGTGCTGGGTGTGCTCCCGCAGCACCCCCAGAGCCCATTCTATATATGTG
>DATKJJ010000143.1:0-2064 GCA_035543695.1 Gemmatimonadales bacterium
CATTGAGGGCTTCGGCGGCCAGCACCGAATCGCCCATGGCCAGGCCGGTCTCGTAGCTTTTCTGGCAAAGCGACCGGGCCATCTCGGCTTCATTCCGGTGGTGGTGAACGACTCCCAGCCGGCGCAGTGCCTCAGCCAGCACCCCACGCTCGCCGCTGCGTTCGGCCGCCTCGATCGCGGCGGAATAGCGCTGCACCGCCTCGCTCATTGCGCCGGCGCGTTCGTGGGTCCGGCCTAGCTGCAGCAGCTCGGCGGCGGAGGCCGGCTCCGCCGATGGCTGCAGCTTGGGAGGGATACGCTCGCCGGGACTCTTCATCAGTGGGACACCGGGTTACGGGAGAACATTTGGAGCCTGTTGGGCGGTTCGGGGGTGTAGACCACCCACTTATAGTGTCGGACTTTGTCGCAATTCTTGTAGCTCAAGCTGACGGGATTGCAGCTACGCGAGACTCTCCTCCACCTGGTTGATCCGGGTAGCGACATCGACCAGGTCGCGCCGGGCGTCCAGCCGGCCAAACAGGGTACGAGCGATGTTCAGGTAGGCCAGAGCGTCCTGCCCCCGGGCCATGGCCTGATAGAGCAGCGCCATCTCTCGAGCCACCTCCGCCTCCGCCAGAACGGACCCGGTGCTCACCGCCAGCTCCATGGCGCTCCGGAGCCGCGATTCCGCCTGAGGATAGCGGCCGGTCTCCCGATAGGTCCGGCCGATGACTCGGTACGCGTCGGCCTTGTCTATGTGGCTGCCGAGCTGATCGAAGATTCCCAGCGCCGATTCGGCGCTATGGCGCGCCTGGTCGTAGTCCTGCCGGGCCAGGTGAACCTCGGCATAATTCAGCAGTCCCAGGGCCTCCAGGTGGATATCACCCAGGGCCCGGGCGATCCCCAGGCAGAGCCGGAAGTACCGATCGGCGTCATCCCACCGTTCACAGTCGGCGCTCACCATCCCCAGGTTATGGTAGGCGATGGCGCAGCCCCGGTCGTCCCCGATGCTCTCGAAGGAGAGAAGCGACTGGCGATAATGCGCGATCGCCTCGTCCGGGTCACCTTGGACGTTGGCCAGGATGCCGAGGTTCTGCTCGGCGCGGCCCCGGAGATGAGCGCTCGATCCTCCCAGTTGCAGGGCCGCCTGGAACTTCTCCCTGGCCGAGTGCATGGAGCCGCTCTCCAGATCGAAGCCGGCGAGCGCGTTCAAAGCCTCGGCCGCCAGCACCGGGTCTCCCAGATCTACCGCGATCTTATGGCTCCGCTCGCACATCTGCCGGGCGAGGACCGGCTGGCTCCGGCGGTGATGCACGATCGCTGAGCGGCGCAGCGACTCGGCGACGATGGCCCGTTCACTCGCTCGCTCGGCCGCCTCGACCGCCGCGCTGTAGCACTGCAGCGCCTCGGCCATACAGCCGCCCAGCTCATGGGCCCGTCCTTCCCTCAGGAATTCCGCGGCGCGGGTGGATCCCTTCTCCTCGGTCCACCGGGCCAGCGGGAACGATCGCAATCTGTTTCTCACGTTCAGTAGGCCACGGCGTAGCGGGAGAAGTGCTCAATCGAACTGACGACGCTCTTGGTTTGTGCTCTGTCGTCGGATTTGAGCTGTTCTAGGATGGTGAGCTGGTCGGTGGTGTAGACGATGCGCTTGGAAGCCGTCGTCGAGGAGCAGTTGTCGTAGCTCAGGGTGAGCTGAGCAGGCTTGGCAAAGGTCAGCCCTTCGGGGCTGAAGCGCACTGAGTTCGTGATGTCGCTGATCTGCTCCGCGACAATGGTAACATCCTGCGACAGGGCGCCGGCTGGGATCTCGAGGCTGTGGCTGCCGACCCTGATCCTGGCGCCTTTAGGGCCCACCACCTTCATCACGCTGATATAGCGCTGCGGATTACACTGCAGCAGCTCGGCGTCGATGGCGATAGGAGTGACAGTGGTACCGACGCTCCCGAATTGAGGAAGCGGAGGTTCGGTTGGCCCCAGGTCGGTGCTGGTGCAGCTCACCCCCAAGGCGAGCGAGAACACGACCGCGAGCAGTGCCCGTTTGCCATGAAAACTCATAGCACCATCCTGGGGCCGAGGTAAGGG
>DATKJJ010000144.1:0-2302 GCA_035543695.1 Gemmatimonadales bacterium
GCTTCCAGCCCTACGTCGAGCTCTACCACCGGGCCCTCGCCCAACTGGGCCAGGAGACTCTGCCGGTCGGGGTCCACTCACCGGGGCATATCGCGGAGACCGATGCCCAGGCCCGGGAGGAGCTGTGGCCGGCCTACCAGGTCATGCGCAATCGGATCGGGGCGGAGCGGGGCTGGGGTCCCACCAGCCGGGCGGAGTTCGATCACGAGATCGCGGAGGGGTCGCTGTACGTCGGGTCGGCCGAAACGGTCGCCCGGAAGATCGCCCGGACGGTGCGCGCCCTCGGCGCCTCCCGCTTCGATCTCAAGTACAGTGCCGGCACTCTGGGCCACGAGATCATGCTGCGCAGCATCGAGCTCTACGGCCGCGAGGTGATCCCGCGGGTGCGGCAGGAGCTGGGAGCGGGGAGCTTGGCGCTGGAAGCCGAGAGCGTGGGTTGAGCGCTGTCACCCTGAGCGCGGGACTGTTCGGCTTGCCGCTGTAGCGGTCCCTGTCAGGCCAAGTGGACGCCGGGCGGGCAGCACTGCATATTCGCCGAGCCTTCACGCCGGCGAGTGATGACCAACCAGGCGGTCCCGTTCCCTCCTACCGTATTGTCCTCGCCGCCGCTTTCCCCGGTGGACAGCGACCATCGCCTGCACACCCTCGACATCCTGCGCGGGCTTGCCCTGTTCGGGATGATCCTGGTGCACTTCCACCAGAAGATGCGTATCGAGGTCACCGGGCTGGAGGATCTGATCGGCTGGGGTGTGTGGATCCTGGTCGAGCAGAAGGCCTGGGGGATCTTTGCCTTCCTTTTCGGTGTTGGCTTCGCCGTCCTCCTGCGGCGGCTGGAAGCCCGCAACGCGCCGGTCGTCGCCATCTATCTCCGCCGGCTGGCCACGCTGGCTGTCTTTGGGGTGATCGCTGAAGTGGGCTTTGGGTTCAGTATCCTCCTCGCCTACGCCGCATGGGGCGTGGTCCTGCTTTTCATCCGACGCTGGTCCACTCCGGCGTTGCTGGCGACCGCAGTGGTCGCGGCAGCGGCCCGCCCTGTGGCTGCCGAGCTGGCCGCACTCTACACCTGGTGGACCCACGGGACCACGTCCCCTGCGCTCTCCGATCCGCTCCGCCAGGCCGCCCAGAGCGCGGCGCAGCATGCCGATTATCTCACGCTGTTGTCGGCCCGCTGGGCGCTCTTTCTGGGCGGGCTTCCGCACACCTGGCGCGACTTCCTTCCCGACACCAATCTGGCGCTCTTCTGCCTGGGTCTCCTCGCCGTGCGCCATCGCATTCTCGATGAGCCCCTGCGTCACCGCCGGATCATCACCGCATTCATGGTCTTCGGCGCCGGCGCCTGGGCCGCCCACTGGCTCCTGCTGCGCGACCTTCCCGAGCTGCCGATCCCCGGCGCGATAGGACCGCTGTCGGAAGGACTCGGGCTGCTCCTGGATCAGTGGCTCTGCCTGACCTACATCGGCGCGGTGGTGCTGCTCCTGGCCTGGCGGCCGGTCTGGACCGAGCGCTTGCGCGTTGTCGGTTACACCGGCCGAATGGCCCTCAGCAATTACATGTTCCAGATCGTCGTGCTCGACGCGCTCGCCTCCGGGTACGGCTGGAAGCTGAGGCTCAGACCCGCCGCCTACGTCCTTGCGGCCGTGCTCCTCTTTGCCGTCGAGGCGGCATTCAGCAGCGCATGGCTGTCACGGTTCCGGTTCGGTCCGCTGGAATGGGTCTGGCGAACGCTTACCTATGCCCGGCCGCAGCCGCTACGTCGTCAACCGTGACTCTGGACCGTCACCGCCTCAGGCTTTCGCTGGTTGTGCCTTGACTGCATGATTGCTACCACTGCCCGTTCCTTCGCCTTGGCCTCGACATCCACCGTCATCCTGCGCCCCACCCAGGCGTCGGGGAAGTCGTTGGGGTCGATGTAGTCGGCATGCGCTCGAGCGTTCGGGGCCTCCCATCCTCCCTTGGGCGACGAGAGATGACAGTACTGCTCTCGCCCCTGCCACGTCTCTGCCGCCAGCTCGGTCGCGTCCTCGACTGATAACTGATCGGGAAGGCAGCGGTGGTGGTGCACGTCGTACACCAGCGGCACACCCGAGCGCCGGCACAGCGGCAACAGACTCCGCGGGGTGAAGCAGCGGTCGTCGTTCTCGAACGCCAGTCGCTCCCGCACCCGCGGGCTCAGGAGCTCGAGTCCGCGCTCCAGACGCTCGGCGGCCGGCCCCAGCCCACCCGCGGCTCCTCCGCCGTGCAGACAGATCACGTCGGCTCCGATCAGCTCGGCGATCCTCGCCTGATGCTCCAGCTCCTGCAC
>DATKJJ010000145.1:0-3985 GCA_035543695.1 Gemmatimonadales bacterium
CGAGGAGCAGCAGCGAGAATCCGACTGCGAAGAATCTGCGAGTCCAACTCATAGATCCACTCCAGGCAAGGGTGAGGAGTGTGCGACGATACCGCGACCGCTGGGCGGTCGCCGAACGGACTCGGCGCATGGAGCCTTCCCGTTCAACCGGGGTCTAGGCTTGACATGCGCGGCACGTTCGGTACGCGGAACTTGAAGTCAGGCGGTCACTTAGCAGGCAAGGAGCATGCCCCCCAAAATCAGGGGCGTCAGGGATTTTGACGGCTAAATACCTTGCGATTCGGAGTTTTCAGGCAATTCAAAACTTGACGGGCCGGGAGGCCGAAAATCGTATGATTTCCCGACGACGTGCAAAGAAGGGTGCTGCGAAATTGCGCGCGGTAGGACGTGGCTTCTTGCTGCGATTTGCCGGTAGAGTTGTGGTGCAGAAGGTTGCGGGCGGTCAGGCGTCAGACGGTCAGACGGTCGGATCACGACGGTATTCACGGGCCGCTACGGTATAGATCACCAGGTTCATTCCGACCACAATCAGGCCGAGCACCAGCTGGACGTTCCGGGTCAGTCCCGCCGGGTAGAGCACCGGCAAGATGTAGTGCTCCACGAACCCGCCCTGGTAGCCCTCCAGCCCGGCGCTCTCCCGCAGCCGCTTTTCCAGGGGCGTGAGCGGACAGACCCAGCCGACCAGCTCGATCAGCGCCCCGTACAGCGCCACCGGCAGATGCACGTAGGCCAGCCGCGGCCACCGGAGCACCAGCAGGCCGCCGAAGATGACGAAGAGAACGAACGCGAAGTGGAGAATGACTACGAGGTCAGCGAGCATCGGAGAAAACGCGTGAGCGGGAGAGGACGAGCGTGAGCGGTAAGCGGGAACAACCTCACCGCTTACGCCTGTCCTAGTCCCGCTTACGCTGGTTGCAGTTCTCGCTCCTTCTGGTTCTCCGCCGCCACCTTGGCAGAGATCTCAGGCGGCGCCTCGGCGTACCCGTGGAACTTCTGCCGGTGGGTGCCCCGCCCGTGAGTGATCGAGTGCAGCGTGGTGGAGTATTTGTACAGCTCCGCTTCAGGTACAACCGCCCTGACCTTGGTCAACCGTCCATCCTGCTCGGTCCCGAGGATCTGTCCCCGGCGCGAGCTGAGGTCGCCCATCACGTCCCCCAGCACATCATCCGGGGTCCAGACCTCCACGTCCGTCAGTGGCTCGAGCAGCACCGGCCGGGCCTTGGGAGTAACGTTTCGGAAAGCCAGGATGCCGGCGAGCTTGAACGACATCTCGTTGGAATCCACGTCGTGGTAGGAGCCGTCGTAGCACTCCACCTTGAAATCGACCAGCGGATAGCCGGCCACGACGCCGCGCACCGCGGCCTCCTGAACTCCCCGGTCCACCGCCGGGATGTATTTCCCGGGAATCACCCCGCCCACGATCTCGTTCACGAACTCATAGCCGGCTCCCCGGGGTAGCGGCGCAACCCGAATCCAGCAGTCGCCGTACTGGCCCCGTCCCCCGGACTGTTTCTTGTGTTTCCCCTGGCCCTCCGCCCGGCCTTTAATAGTCTCCCGATAGGCGACCCGCGGACGGACCAGCTCGGCGTGAACCCCGAACTTCCGCTCCAGCCGGTGGAGGATGGTGTCGAAGTGCCGCTCGCCCATTCCATGAATCAGCGTCTGGCCCAGCTCGGAACTGTACTCGAAGTGAAAGGTGGGATCTTCCTCGTGCAGCTTGTGCAGGCCGGCCGCAAGCTTGTCCTCCTCCCCTCGCTGTTTCACCACTACCGCGGATGTGGCGACCGCCTCGGGGAACGGAATAGGCGGCAGCCTGACGGGGGCCTCCCGCCAGCAGAACGTGTCGCCGGTGTGGGTGTCCTTCAGTTTGGCCACCGAGCCGATGTCTCCGGCTGACAGTCGCTCCACTTCCATTCGCTCCTTGCCCTGCTGAACGGAAAGGTGGTTCAGCTTCTCGACCGTCTCGTGCTCCGCGTTGAAGACCTCACCGCCGTTGCGGATCTCGCCGGCGTAGAGCCGGAACAGGGTGACGTCGCCAACGTGCGACTCGGACAGCGTCTTGAACACCCGTCCAACCAGCGGGGCATCTACCGGCGGCTTCACCTCGGCGGGCGAGGGGAACAGCTCCACCATCTTCTTGAGCAGTGTGCGGGTGCCGTAGGTCAGCTCCCCGCTGCCGCAGAAGAGCGGAACGATGGAACCCTCGATCACTGCCCGCTTGATCGCCCTGATGAAAGAATCCCGCGAGATCTCCTGGCCGCCCAGGTAGCGCTCGATCAGCTCGTCGTCGGTCGAGGCGACCGCCTCGGTCAGCTGCTCGGTGTACTGCTGAAACAGCGCCTGGTACTCGTCGGGAATCGGTACCACGTCGTACTCTCCGGTCTTGGTGCCCTTCTTATAGAAGTGGCAGTGCCCGGAGAACAGGTTGATGATCCCGTGGAAGTCGTGCCCGTCGCCAATGGGGATCTCGACCGGGACGACCTTGGGGCTCAGATGGGTCTTCACATCGTTGAAGACCCGCTCGAAGTCGGCGTGCTCCTTGTCCATCAGTGATACGAAGAGGACCCGGGGCAGGTGCAGCTGGTCACAGACTTCCCAGACTTTCTCGGTTCCCACCTCCACCCCACCCGTCCCGCTGAGAACGACGACGGCGGCATCGGCCGCGTTCAGGCCGCTGACGATCTCGCCGAAATAGTCGAGGTAACCCGGGGTGTCGATGAGATTGATCTTGGTGTCGAGCCACTCGGCGTAGCCGAGGCCCAAATTGATGGAGTGCTTGCGTTCGATTTCGTCGGGAGAGTAATCGGTGAGCGTGGTACCGTCTTTGATGGAACCGTGGCGTCGGCTGGCGCCGCTTACGAAGGCCAGGGCATCTACCAGGGACGTCTTTCCGCTGGCCCCGTGCCCGACAAACGCCACGTTTCTTATGGCGTTGGAGCCATAGACCTTCATGGCCTCCACCTCCTAGGATGAGTGTATTTCCAAGGTGGAGGGGGAATGGATCGTTGTCAAATGGGGTAGTCACGAGACACGAGTCGCGAGTCCGTTGCTACTTACCTCTCACCGTTTGCAATTGCCAACAGGCAGTACTCGCGACTCGCGACTGATGACTCATTTCTCATAACTCCCCATATCGCAGCCAGCCCCCCGAGGTCGGGCCACGCCCCGCTGATCGGTCGCCGGGCAATCCGGCGTCGAGGCGGCATCGATCGCCGGGCTTCCCGCCAGTAACGCGTGGGTCCTCGTGGGCCCACCGTTGTTGACCAGGGGACCGATCCTTGGATTGATCGGCGAACTGCCGGTGCCCACCTGGTTCCCATTGCTGTTCGAAATGCCACTGCCGGTGCCGTTGCCAATCAGGCTGAATCGCGCGTCGGCACCAGCCGCGTCGGGGGCCGTTGGCGCGCTGTTGAGCGCCACAATGGTGTTGAGGAGAAACACCCCATTGGGGTTGTCCTCATCAATACTTTCGCCATTGCGTACGCCACCGCCCTCTCTTGTCGCCGTATTACGGGCAATCGTGCTGTTCATTACAGTGACTCCGGCGCCGCCCAGCCGGTCGGAGTTCTCGATGCCTCCGCCAACCTGAGCGGAGTTCCCTGAGATCGTGCTGTTGAGGATCTCGATATGAGCAGACAGACGACCGAATGGATCCCCAACGGTGTTATGAATCCCCCCACCACTCTCTGAGGCTGAGTTATTAGAGATCGTGCTGCTCACTATACGAATACGACCGCCCGCCGAGTTGGTTATTCCAGCGCCAAGGTCCCCATGGTTGAGGGCGACGACACTGTTGGTGAGCAACACTTCCCCCTGGTGATTGCTCATGCCACCGCCCGAGTTGCCCAGGATTCTTACATGATCGAGGGTTGTCCCACCCCAGTCCTGCCCGAGGCCACCCCCTGAATTGTCGGTGATGGTGCTGTTGGTGATCTCGAGGCTTCCGCCCCCATTGAAGATCCCCTCGCCCGAATTGTTCCCCACG
>DATKJJ010000146.1:0-12491 GCA_035543695.1 Gemmatimonadales bacterium
GGTGCCCGTTCGGTGGATGTAGCCATCACCGTTGGCCGTGACATCGTGCAGCTCAGAGTGAGCGACGACGGGCGAGGGCCGCCCGACCTGAGCCCCGAGCGACTGGAGCTCGCCGGCCATATGGGACTGGCGGGCATGCGCGAGCGGATCACGGCTCTGGGCGGGACGGTTCGCTTTCAGGGTAGAGCTAACACCGGAGCGCAACTGGAGATCGTGGTACCACTCCACCCGTCGAATGGCGCATGACGAGCAAACCGATCCGGGTCCTGGTCGCGGACGACCACATGATCGTCCGGACCGGAATCCGACATGTCGTCGAAAGCGAGCCCGATTTCGAGGTGGTCGGCGAGGCAGCAAGTGGCTCCGAAGCACTGTCCCTCGCTTCCCATCTGCGGCCTTATGTCGTCGTGCTGGATATTTCCATGCCTGACCAGTCGGGTCTCGAGGTGGCTGCCAGTCTCCGCAGCACCGCCAGGCCGCCCCGCGTGCTGATCCTCAGCATGCACGACAACCCTGAGTACGTCCTGGAGAGCGTGCGCGCGGGGGCCCACGGCTACTTGCTGAAAGACACCGCCGGAACCGAGCTCCGTAATGCGATCCGCGCGGTGTGCCGGGGAGAGTCGTATTTCAGTCCGCCTGTTGCCAGCCGTCTTTCCGCGGCGGTCCGGGGCGAGCAGGATAACCACCATGCCTTGGATCAGCTCACCTCTCGCGAACGGGAGGTGCTCCTGGGGGTTGTCCGCGGCCGTACCAATAAGCAGATCGCAACTGATCTGGGTATCAGCCACCGAACGGTCGAAACGCATCGGGAAAGCCTGATGCGCAAACTAGAGATTCGCACCGTGGCCGAGCTGACCCGGTTTGCCATTGAAGCCGGGGTGTTGCCGACCGGATCAGAGTAGCCATTATGTTCCGCTTATGACTGACGTTCAGCCCTGGAGAGCCCAGTCCGCCCCGCCCGAGGTGTCCGCCCGGCCCAAGACCGGCATCGTGATGCTCAACCTCGGCGGTCCCGCCACCCTGGACGACGTTCAGCCATTCTTGCTCGAGCTGTTTGCCGACCGCGAGATCATCCAGCTCCCCTTTCAGCGCTGGCTCGGCCCTTTCATCGCCCGGAGGAGAACGCCGAAAGTTCGTCAGCTGTATGCCAACATCGGCGGCGGCTCACCCATTCTGCGTTACACGGAAGCACAGGGTCAGGGAATGGTGGCGCGACTGGACCGGATCTCTCCCGAAACCGCGCCTCATAAATTTTACGTGGCCTTTCGGTATACCCGGCCTACCAGCGACGATGCGCTTCGCGCCATGCAGCATGATGGGGTCGAGCGGGCCATCGCCTTTACCCAATATCCCCAGTTCTCCTGCAGCACCACCGGGTCCAGCCTGAACGAGCTCTGGCGTGCTGCGAAGCGGACCGGGCTTCGCGATGCGTTTCAGTGGAGTCTCGTGGATCGGTGGCCGGTTCACCCCGGATTCATCGAGGCGATGACCGAGACGGTGCGGGAGGGCCTCAGCCGATTTGCGCCATCGGTTCGCGACCGAGTGACCATCCTGTTCAGCGCCCACAGCTTGCCTTTGGATGTGATCGACCGGGGTGACTCGTACCCTCAGGAGGTCGGGGCCAGCGTGCAGCGCGTCGTGGAGTGCCTCAGTGCCCCCAACCCCTTCATCCTCGCGTATCAATCGGACGTGGGCCCAGTGCGCTGGCTGGGGCCGAGCACGGAGCAGGTGATCCGCCGGCTCGGGGGTAGAGGCCAGCGGGAGCTGCTGGTGGTGCCCATCGCGTTCACCAGCGACCACATCGAAACATTGTCTGAGCTGGACCGCGAGTACGGCGAGGTTGCCCACGAGGTTGGGATTACGCAGTACGTGCGGGCACCCGCCTTGAACGCGCGGCCCCGCTTTCTGGATGCTTTAGCCGAAATCGTGAAAGATCATCTTCGGGGGGGCGCCACTTACAGCACTCAATACACCACGCGTTGTGCCGGATGCACCAATCCGCAATGCCGGAACATCCTCAATCCGGTGGGAAGCCCTGCGATGCCGCCCGGGCGGCGGGGGTAGCTGCTCTAACTCTCGACTCTCAAGTTTTGACTCAGGGGAAAGAGCACCCGCCTGACCAGCCGGTCGGCCATCTCGCGAACAACCTCGCGTTCGGCTGGAGACAGCGTCTCCAGCTGAGCCAATGCCCACTCCGACTCCTGTTCTGCCATCTGGCGACTGATCTGGTGTAGTTCGGCCAGCCGGGAAGCGGCCGTTCGCCCTCGCAGGCCGAGGCCAAGCCGAATCAGCTCGTCCTCGATGATCCCTTCGGCACCGGCCAGTGCGTTAGAAGGGTTGGCGGCAGCCGGACAACAGAGACGCTGCAGGTCATCCAGGTCGAGCAGCTGAAGGCCGGAAATGTCACGGGATTTCGGCTCGACGTTTCGCGGAACCGCCAGATCCACCACCACCAGTTTCGACCCCGAGCGGGCCGCAATGGCCCGGGAGAGCTCAGCCGCGCGGACCACAGGCTGGGAAGAGGAGGTCGCCACCATGAGAATGTCTGCCTCGGCCAACCTTCCCTCGAGCTCCACCAGCGGACCAGCCTTCGCTCCCCAGGCAGCGGCCAAAACGCCCGCCTTCTCCGGAGCTCGGCTCAGAAGAGTGACTTGGCCAACTCCCCGCTGATTGAATGCCCGGAGGACTCCCTCTGCCGCTTCGCCGGCTCCGAGAACAAGCACCTGCGGGCCGCGCGCGTCCTGCCACTGCTGAAGCACCAGGTCGACTGCTGCCGAGCTCACCGACGACGGATGGCGACCCAGCAAGGTCTCTCGGCGAACCCGGCCACCGGCCGCCAGCGCCGCAGAGAAAATGAGATCCATCTCTCGTGTGGTTGTGCCGGCAGCACGTGCGGCATCATACGCCCGCCGCACTTGTCCCAGAACCTCGACTTCACCCAGAATCTGGGAATCGAGGCCGGAGCATACCCGAAACAGGTGGCGAACTGCGGCCATCCCCTCGTGTCGAGTGACTACCGGGCCGGCTGACACGGGATCGTTTCCTCCCCGCCCCAGCCGATGAAACCAGGCCTCCCCCTCGCCCGAGCCCGACCAGTACAGCTCACATCGGTTGCAGGTAGAAAGCAGGACGGCGGGTATCCCGTTCGTATTGAGCAGATCCAGAATTGCGGAAGTTTCCGGCGGGCTGAACGCAAACCGTTCCCGGACCTCGACCGGCGTTGTATGGTGGCTTACACCAATGAGATGGAAGGAGAGATTCCGGGCCACGCCCAAGGGTAGGCTTTGCCTCTGGTACTCACAATCCGCGACTCCCCGGAGCTGGCCTCCGTATTACTACGGGGCAAAGCGAAAACCCCCCGGCGTGGCCGAGGGGTTTTTTTCGGGTACAGGTACTACCGGCTATTCTTGGCTGCCGAACCTTCCTCTTCCGGATCCCGGGTCCGATCGTTGCCGCCCGACCGTTGGCTGTTGCCGCCGCTCACCCGCTGCGACTGAGATCCGGTCCGGATCTGGGATGAGCCGGAGTTGGAGGCGTTCACCCGAATTTCGCGGGGCTTGGCCCGCTCGGCCCTCGGGATGCTGACATGGAGCACGCCGTTTTCGTACCGGGCGTCGATCCGGTCGGTATCCACGGTGTTGGGAAGCACGAAGGTCCGCTCGAACATCCCGTAGGTGCGCTCGAAGCGATGGACCCGCTCGCTGTTGTCATCGATCTGCTGCTTCTTCTCGCCCCGGATTGTCAGGACGTTGTTCTCCAGCGAGAGCCGGACGTCGTCCGGATCCACGCCGGGTAGCTCCATGGTAATCCGAAGGCTGTTCTCGTCTTCCGACACGTCGGTCGGAGCAAACCAGGTCGAGGTGATGACGTTGCCCTGCTCGGGGAACGGGAGTCCGGAAAATGCCTCATCCAGAATCCGGTTGAGCCGTTGCAAGCCGAAGAGGCTGGCGGGCTCGCGATAGCGATTGATGGCCATAAGGTCCTCCAGTTTACCTCATAGTTCGAAGGTTCTGTCTGACACAGGTCCCACAGCTTCGGGAACCACGTGCCCGGCCTCGAAGCAGCAGGCATGCCAGCATAGAGCCCAGAAATTCGGCCAAAATGACAGGCTAACTAGGCCGCTGGCAGACAGTTACCTCCGCTCGGCAGCGGTTCGCATCGTCTGCTGGTACTGCCGGATCAAGCGCTGCATTCGGTCTACGTGCTGGGGAAGCTTGGATCGATCGAGCTTGGCCGATGTACCGGCTCCTCCGCCCAGGTCATCTAGGACTGAGTCTCCGAGGGCCCGGAAATTCCCCGAGTCGGCATAACCTGCCCGATACAGATCAGCAATCATCGAGTTGATCAGATCGCCGGCCATATTCTTGTAGGCGGTCAGGTTGTCCGGGTTTGGGGGCTGAGTTCCATTCGCCATCAGATTCAGCTGATTCTGCATGGCTGGGATGAGTCTGGGGGCCTCCAGCTCGCCTCCGCTGTTGGTGCCCGCGACCCCATCTTCCCGGACGCTGCTATCGGCATCTGAGGTGTAGGCCGACGCAGAGGCGTTGCCGGCCTTTTCCCGGCGGCACGCTACTGAAAGCGCGATGGCCAGCAGAAGAAGAGCTCGGTTCATGTGCACTCCTGACTGAGGGGCGGTCCTTGTGGAGTAACAGCAGGACAAACATGCCCTAACGCTTGAACAGCCTGCTGAACACACCGGTCGTCGCGGTGGACTCGAGCGCGTGGGCCATCTCCTCCATCGTTCCATAGCGCTCCGCCGGGTTTACCGACAGCGCCTTGCTGATTACAGTCTCGAGTTTGGCAGGAAGGTCTGCCTTGACCTCTCGCAGCTGGGTGGGGGCGCCTCTGAGCCGGGCGATCATCGTCTCCTGCGCGCTCTTTCCGGTGAAGGGCAGCTGACCGGTGAACAGTTCGAACGCGAGCACCGCCAGCGCGTAGATATCGCTGCGCCCGTCGAGGGGCTTTCCCCGAATCTGTTCCGGGCTCATGAACTCGGGAGTGCCCAGGACGATGCCTGTGGCGGTCAGCTTGACCACATCAGGCCCCGCGCGCCGTTCCTTTGCCAGTCCAAAGTCCATGACCACCGCCCTGAATCCATTGAGGGCGGTCGAGTCCGGAACCAGCATTATGTTTTCCGGCTTCAGGTCTCGATGAATGATCTGGAGGTCGTGGGCGTGTCCCAGCCCATGACACATCTGGATCAGCAGAGGGATGCCATCAGCCACCGGAAAGGGACCTCGGCGGGTTTCATGTTCACTGAGTGGCTCGCCCTCGAGGAAGGGCATGACCAGATAGAGCAGCCGATCCGAGGTCTCGCCCAGCCTGAGAATAGGACAGACGTTGGGATGGTTCAGCCGAGTGGCAATGGTGGCCTCGCGGCGTAGCCGCTCTACCGAGGCCGGGTCTCGGGACAGGCGGGGGATCAGAATTTTGACCGCGACCGGCCGGCCGGTATCGATCTCCTGGGCCTGATAGACGTAGGACATTCCGCCTTCGCCCAGCTTACGGGTGATGTGGTATCTCTGATCGAGCACCTGGCCGGTAAGGGAAGCAAGGCTGGAGGGGATGTGATCGGGTGCCGCGCGATGCCCAAAAGGATCAGCAGAGTCTCTGGCAGAGGCCCGGGCTGCGGGCGAGGGGGCGGGGTCCTCCGGCTTGGTATCGCTTTCTACCAGCAGCGATCCGTCCTTCACGCAGAACCGGGCGGGCGCCGCGTAACTGGTCTGGCAGCGGGGGCAGCGCCGGTTGCTCAATCCCTGAACCGATTCCGGCCATCGCTTTTGGCCCGATACAGATGCGTGTCTGCCAGCCGCAGGAGCGACTCCCCGTCGCTCACCCGCTCGTCGGGGTAGGAAGCAATCCCGATGCTGATGGTGACCCGCACCGGACGGCCTGGCTCGCCGAAGTCGTGGGTGGCAACTCGCCGAAGAATGCGCTCGGCGAAGTTCCGGGATTCGGTGTTGGTCGTCTCGGGCAATAGCACCACGAACTCCTCTCCCCCATACCGCGCTACGATATCCACCGAGCGCTGTTCCCGCTTCAACAGGTTTGCCAGTTGCTTCAGCACCCGGTCGCCCACGAGGTGGCCATAGGTGTCGTTGATCTGCTTGAAATTGTCGATATCCACCATCATGCCAGTGAGCATGGTGGCGTAGCGGGCCGCACGATCCATCTCCTGCTCCAGCTTGTCCATCATCGCTCGACGGTTGAAGCAGTTGGTCAGGGGATCGGTTTCGGCCAGGTGCCGCATCTGTTCCTGGCCCAGCACGGCATTTTCCAGATCGTAGGCTCGTTCCAGGGCAGCAACGGCGGCGTTGGTGACTTCTTCGGCAAACTGCACGTCGTGCTCGTTCAAGGGTGGATCTTCGCTGGTGGTTCTGAGAAAGAACACACCGACGGGCTCTTGCCTGAGAGAGAATCGCAGGGCTACGGCCGAGCGGGTGTCCACCGGCCTGCCCTGCGACTCCCAATCGTCCCGGACCCCCCCGTACAACGGATCGGTGTGGACGTCACGGACCAGCACCACCTCGCCGGTCTTCAGAGCGCGCCGGATCTCGGGATACCGCTTGAGGTCCACCTGCAGGTTGTGCAGCATGGGGTTTTCAAAGGCGGCCACTACCGTACCGACCTCATCGTCGGGCCCTGCCATGATGATGGAACATCGGGCGATGCTGAGCGCCTGGGCTACTCTCCGCACCAGAATGCCGTAGATCTCGTCCGGCTTCAGTGAAGCGGTAACCTCCTGCATGATGTCCATCATCTCCGAGCGGGACCGGGCCTCCGCCCGCGCCTGGTTCAGCTCCCTTCCGACCCGCAGGTGCGCCTTGACCCGGGCCAGGAGCTCGCGCACCCGAAATGGCTTCGGGATAAAGTCCGCTGCGCCGAGCCCCAGCGAACGGACGGTGGCCTCCTCCGGCGGCATCGAGGAGATCATCAGCACCGGAAGGTCCTTGAACCGGGGATCGGCCTTTACCCGCTGGAGCAACTGAAGACCGTCCACTTTGGGCATCATGATATCGAGCAGGAGAAGATCGAATGGCTCGGCGGCGAGATGCTCGAACAGATGCTCACCCCCCGGGGCGGTGAACACGTCGTAGCCGTTCTCTTTCAGAATCCACGACAGGGTGCGGGAGAGCGCCTGATCGTCGTCCGCCACCAGGATCTTGGGTGCCACGCTCATGGTTGCACCACGCGCTGGAGCACCGCCGGGTCCACGTTTCCGCCGCTGATCACCGCCACGGTCGGTCCCGACAGCCGAACTCGCCCGGCCAGGATAGCCGCGGTGGTGACTGCCCCCGAGGGCTCCACCGACAACCCACCTTTGCGGTAGAGGAATCGTAGCCCCTCCTCGATCTCGGCTTCGTCGACCAGGACCGATTGGCGGACGATGCCGGACAGAACGCCGAACGGAATTGTTCCGATGGACAACGGCAGCAGCCCATCGGCAAGGCTCTCGGTATGATCGAGCTTGACCGGTCGGCCCGCCTCCAGCGCACGGGCCAGTTTGGGAGCCCCCACCGGCTCGACCCCGATAACCTGAACCTCGGGCTTCAGGGCGGCCGTCGCGGAGGCAATCCCCGCGATCAGGCCGCCGCCGCCCACTGGAACCAGGATGGTCTGCACCTCCGGGCATTGCTCGATGATCTCCAGGCCGCAGGTACCCTGCCCGGCAATGACCTCCAGGCTCTCGAACGGCGGCACCATGATAAAGCCCTGCTCCTCCACCATCTGCTGGGCTTTGGTATAGCGCTCCGCGGAGCTGTTCCCGGCAATGATGACCTCCCCGCCCAACCGGCGGACGCCCTCTACCTTGACGGCCGGGGCCCGCTCCGGCATCACCACTACTGCCCGGGTGTTGAGGCGGCGAGCGGCCCAGGCCACCGCTTGGCCGTGGTTGCCGCTGGAGTAGGTGATCAGCCCACGGGCACGCAGCTCAGCTGGAATCCGGGAGGCAGCGGTATACGCGCCGCGAACCTTGAATGCGCCTACGGGCTGGAGATGCTCGCCCTTGAGGAAAACGGGAACGCCGCTCCGCGCATCGAGATCGGGGATGCGCAAGAGCGGCGTTTTGACGGCGACGCCGTCCAGCTCCTCCGCGGCGGCCCGCAGCGCTGCAAGGGACACCGTGGAGCTCGGCGGAGAGTCAGCCTGCGGGTCGGCCCACCTATCGGCGGCTGAAGTCATCGATAATCATAGCGACTACTCTACCGCCGCGGTCGGGGTGACCTCATCACCTCCGGCCGCCGGCTCCGCCCCTCCCTCATCCTCCTTGACCACCCGGGCAACATCCACCACGGCGTCGCCCGAATCCAGGTTCATGACCCGCACGCCCTGCGTGTTGCGCCCGATCACCCGTATTCCGTCCACCGGAAGCCGGATGATTACCCCTTGCCGGGTGATCATCATCAGTTCGTCGTCGGGGATGACCTCCATCAGGGCAACGATTGACCCGGTCTTTTCCGTCTTTTTCAGGGTGATGATGCCCTTGCCGCCCCGCTTCTGCACCCGGTAGTCAACCAATTCCGATCGCTTGCCGTAGCCCTTCTCGCTCACCACCAGAATGCTCGCGTCCCGCCGCACCACCACCATGCCGATAACCTCGTCGCCCTTCTCCAGCTCGATCCCCTTGACGCCGGTTGTGGCCCGGCCCATGTCGCGCACGTCGCCCTGATGGAACCGGATGCTCATCCCGTCCTTGGTGGCCAGAATGATGTCGCTGTTCTGATCACACACCTGGACATCGATCAGCTCGTCGCCCTTTTCGATGTTGATGCCGCAAATGCCGGTGGCTCGCACGTTGCCGTAGGCCGAGAGCACCGTCTTCTTCACCGTCCCCTGCCGGGTGGCAAAGATCAGGCACTTGTCATCGGTAAATTCGCGTACCGGTACCAGGGCTGCGATCTGCTCGTCCGGTTTGATGGCGATGCAGTTGATCACCGGCTTCCCTCTGGCGGCACGGCCCGCCTGAGGAATTTCGTGCACCTTGAGCCAATAGACCTGCCCCTTGTTGCTGAAGAACATCAGGTAGTCGTGGGTGCTGGCAATGAATAAATGCTCCACCCAGTCATCGGCCTTGAGATCGGCTCCCGTGAGCCCCCGTCCCCCACGCCGCTGCCGCTTGTAGGTAGTGATCGGGATACGCTTGATGTAGCCGCTGTGGGAGATGGTGATCACCATATCTTCTTCGGCGATCAGATCCTCGACCGTGAACTCGCCCTGGTCGGCCACGATCTCAGTGCGGCGGTCGTCTCCGAAGGTGGCCGCGATATCCTCCATCTCCTCCTTCAGGATGGCCATCCGCTTGGGCTTGGAGGCCAGGATCCCTTTCAGCTCCTTGATCGTAGCGCGCAACTCCTTCAGCTCCGCCTCCAGCTTCTCGATCTCCAGCCCGGTGAGCTTGGCCAGCCGCATGTTCAGAATGGCGTCGCTCTGCTTCTCACTGAAGCCGAACCGCTTGCGGAGCCGGGCGTCCGCCTGGGCGGTGTCGTCCGACCCCCGGATGATTTTGATCACCTCGTCGATATTGTCGACGGCGATCTTCAAGCCATCCAGGATGTGCTCCCGGGCCTGCGCCGCGTCGAGATCGAACTGCGTGCGCCGGGTAATGACGTTGTGCCGGTGATCGATGTAGTGCTGGAGCAGCTCCTTCAGGTTCATGATCTTCGGCGCGCCATTCGCGAGCGCCAGCATGATCACCCCGAAGGTGGTCTGCATCTGGGTGTGCTTGTACAGCTGGTTCAGCACCACATTGGGAATGGCATCGCGCTTGAGCTCGATGACGATCCGCATGCCGTCTTTATCGGACTCGTCGTTGATCCCGCTGATCCCTTCCAGCTTCTTCTCGGCCGCGAGCTCCGCAATTGCCTTGACCAGGTTCTCCTTGTTGACCTGGTAGGGGATCTCGGTGACGACGATTTGCGAGCGTCCGGTGGTCTCCCGCTCTTCGATCTGAGCCCTAGCCCGCATAACCACGCGGCCCCGCCCGGTCTCGTAGGCTTCCTTGATCGCCTCGCGTCCGTAGATGTACGCGCCGGTGGGGAAGTCGGGTCCCTTGATGACCTTCCGCAGCTCGCCGATGGTCGCTTCGGGATTGTCCACCAGCAGCTGGACGCCTTTGACGATTTCACGGAGGTTGTGCGGCGGGATGTTCGTGGCCATGCCAACGGCGATGCCGCTGGAGCCATTCACCAGCAGGTTGGGAATCTTGGCCGGGAGCACCGTAGGCTCCTGCAGCCGGTCGTCGAAGTTGGCCTGGAAGTCGACGGTGTTCTTGTCGATGTCCTCCAGCATGGCCATGGCGATCCGGGTGAGCCTCGCTTCGGTGTACCGATATGCGGCCGCGGGGTCCCCATCGACAGAACCGAAATTTCCCTGCCCGTCTACCAGCGGGTACCGCAGGGAGAACTCCTGGACCATTCGCACCAGGGCATCGTAGACCGACCCGTCTCCATGCGGATGGTATTTGCCGAGAACGTCGCCTACCACAGTGGCAGATTTCTTGTAGGCGCGGCCGGGCACCAGGCCCAACTCGTTCATCGCATACAGGATCCGCCGATGGACCGGCTTTAGACCATCACGCACGTCCGGCAGGGCGCGGGAAACGATGACGCTCATCGAGTAGTTGATGAACGACTGTTGCATTTCCTCTTCGATGAGCCGGGGCAGAATCCGTTCGCGCGAGTTCGGTGCTGTCATGGAGTTCCTGTGCTGGGGCTATGACGGCCAGGGGAGGCCTCGAGCCGGGAAATATAGTCGGGCATGAGGTCCGCCAGCAACGCTGGACTACCAGGGAAAGCTGGCCTGCAATAAGGACTTAGATGCACCGGTCAGGTCGGTTATTCACTCCCTCCGGGTTAAGCGGCACGGACCCCCATCCGATACTTCCCTGTGTAGTTCCAGGTACAGCCTCTTCGATCCCCAGTGGCCGCCGGCCAAGGATTCTCGCGTATGGCCAGATGCTCGATGCTGCTTCTGACTCTCCTCCTGGTGGCTCCCTCTGCAGCGGGGGCCCAAAGCAAGGGCGGAGGCACTGCGCCAAGCGGCTTCGACAGCTTCATCCTGCTGGTCCCGCCGCGCGATACTGTGAGCATTAAGAAGCAGATCCGCGCGACCACTGCCGCCATCGCAGCGGCAGAGAAGGCACGGCAGCAGGCGGAGACCATGCGGCTCGGCGCCACCTCCAGAATCGAGTTCAAGAAAGTCGAGATTGTCCGAATCAAGGACCGCATCAACGTGGCTAAGAAGGAGAATCGCGAGGCGGACCGGGTTGGGCTCGAGGCGGAGCGGAAGGCAGCCGAGCGGGAGATCGAGCTCTTGAAGCGCCGGGAGGAATTGCGGGACGCGGAAACCGAGCTGGAGAGCAAGCGAGCCGAGTTCGCCGACCTGAACAAAAAGGCCTTGGAGCTGGAGCTCCAGTTAGCGATTCGTCGCGCCGGCCGGCTCCGCGCGCCCGTTGGGGGCGCCGGGGGTGCGAGTCTGGATCAGGTGATCGGGGAGCTGGAAAAGCAGACCCTTGAGGCCCAACGGGCCCAGGCCGCCACCAGTATCGATGTGTCCGAACAGGAAATCCGGGTGCTCGACAGCCGCCTGGAGCTGCTCGACGCGCAGCAGAAAGTGCTGGGAGGCAAATGAGATCAGGCCTGTAAGAGCCTCCTGGCTTCGCCCTCGCCTCGCACCAGCAGCACCGTTCTCGCGCCTACCCCTACCACTGGAGAAGTCCTTGGCTGGATCACCTGGCCAATAGGCTCTCCGTTGCGGTCCAAGACCCTGAAAATCATCACCGGCTTGCGGTTGGCAATCTCTACCATGAGTCCCTCGCGTTAGCTTCGTTGCCTGGGGCTGTGCTTCTGTTGTGGTGGTGAGATGCCAGAATATTCCAGAAGGTTGCTTGGTCTCGGGGCGAGCCCGGACGCAACCCTATCCCAGCGGTGTGTGTCAGAGGTGCGGTCCACTCGAACGACCTACGCTCCGGAGACGGTGGAAGAACGCGAACTGATCAGTCGAGTCTTGGCGGGAGACCCGAGCGCCGAGCGTGCCCTCTACGATGCGCACGTGGACCGGGTCTTTCGGCTGGCGTACCGGATGGCAGGAGACATGGACAGAGCCCAAGATTACACCCAGGAGACGTTTATCCGCGCGTTTAGCCGGCTGCAGACCTTCCGGGGTGACGCGGCCCTGTCGACTTGGCTCGGATCGATTGCGATTTCAGTGACCTTGAATGGCCTGCGCAAGGTCCGTCGGCGGAATGAGCGGGAGGTTGGGCTGGATGACTTCACTCCTGCCGGACATACCAGACCCGAAGCAGAGCCGGACCTCAAGACCCGGCTCAACCAGGCGATCGATGATTTACCCGACGGGTATCGAGCGGTGTTCGTCATGCATGACGTCGAGGGATACACCCACGAGGAGATCGGCGCTTCGCTCGGTGTCCACCCCGGAACGTCCAAGGCACAGTTGTTCCGAGCCCGGGCTCGGCTCCGGGAGGCGTTGGC
>DATKJJ010000147.1:0-10431 GCA_035543695.1 Gemmatimonadales bacterium
CACATAGCTTCCCATCTCCCGGGCCTTGCGCACCTCTCGGCCCAGCCGGGTAATGATGTGGGAGATGACGGGTGCTAACGCAGCACAGAGGTAGCTTGGCGCCGCCAGAACAAAGATGGCGGGCATGCTCGGGGTCTCGACTCCCTGTGACCTCCAGAACATGGCGGCTAGCGGGTCCATCGAGGCGGCCGTGAGCGCCGCGAGTAACGTCTTCCAGGGGGCGCTCGGGATGACTGAGGGAAAGAGAAGAATGATGACAGCTATCCAGGAAACCCCAGCCGGGGTTCCCACCGCGTAGTCCAAAAGCCCGATCGAAAGCGCGATGAGAACTTCGTAAACCAGGGCGAGATCGAGCAGAAATCTGGCACTTCGCCTGCTGCGGCGGGTGTACCAGAAGAGCGCGATGGAGAGGAGGAAGGTCGCCCCTCCGACCAGGTCGAATACCGGTACCCACTCGGCGTGCCTGGCCAGCTGCATATCCTGCAGCGTACCGGGCACTGGATGGACGAAGTGTACCAACACGAAGTTGGCCGCCCAGAGCGCCGCGGAGGCGAGAGACACGATGCCCAGCCGGTGAGACGCTTCCCTGAGAAGATCCTCAGGAAGCGTCGACCCGGCGGTGGAGACCCCCCCACTGGGAAGGTCTCCGTTCATGGTGGTGAGCAGCCGCGAGTCGGGAGCTGGAAGTGGGGCGGCGGGGGTCATGTCCGGGAGTAAGGGTCTTCAGAAAGGCTAGACCCTTGCCCGTGGGTTTGCCAGCCCACCACTCAGATACTTAGAGGGGAGGGCCTCCGGGTGGGGGACCATCCGGGCCGTCCGGAGGACCGTCTCCCGGCGGTGGCCCGGGTGGGCGTGGGTGCTTGCGCCGGATCTCCTCCGCTTTCTTCCGCTGCTCCGGCGTGAGAACCGAATCGAGCTGTCGCCGGGTGCGGCTCACGATCGAGTCGAGCTGAGGCTGAACCTGGTGCCGGATGGCCCGCAGCTCGCGGCCCTGATGTTCCATGATCGAATCGATTCGAGTCTGTTGGTTGGGACTGAGGCCAAGCTCGCGAGCAAATCGGTTCCGAAACTCGCGATCCCGCGGTCCGTGGGGCCCCGGTCCGTGCTCGAACCGATGGCCCTCGAATTTTCGGGGCAGTAGCACCCGTCGGTCGATGGCAACTCCCGCCAGTCCGCCCGCTACAGCCACCAGCAGGAGTACGAGAACCGCGAGCAGTCTCCCACCGGGGCGCCAAGGGGCAGAGGGGCTGGTCATCGCGCCACTGCCTGTTGGAAGAGCCAGTCGCCGCTCTCCGGTCCCACCACGTGGGTCGCCAGCTGGCCGGCGTCCGCCTCCTCCGAATAGGCCGCGGCCAGGAGGGTGCTGTCCGCGGACGTTTCCGTCGCGTAGTCGGTGGTCGGTGAAACCTCCTCCGCCGCAGGCAGAATCAGACCGGCTGCCAGGGAGGCGGCGAGGCCAAGAGGAATGGCCACCGGCATCCACCGCGTAACCCATTCCCACCAGTGCCGGCCGGGCGACCGGAGGCCACTCAACTGCGGCGTGGCTGCGGCAACGATTCGCTGACGAAGGTCGGAATCATCCAGCCGGGAAGGACGCTCCAACTTTCGCAGCGCGTCACCCAGCTTGGGATCGCGGCGGGGCTCCTGAAAAAGCCAGTTCATTCAACCCATCCCTTCAGCGCCTCTCGCAGCGTACGCCGGGCCTGATGAAGGTGCCACCGAATTGTTACCTGACTCACATTCAGCATGCCCGCAATCTCCTCGGTTGAGCGCCCATCGATTTCGAATAGTGTCACGATCAAGCGTTGTCGGTCGGGCAGGGACCCAAGGGCCTGGTTTAGGGAGCTTCGCAGTTCTGAGCGTTCCGCCTCCCGATCGGGCCTGGTCCCGCCCGGAATGGCCTCCGGATCGTGAGACTCGGTTCGGCGTACGGTCTGCTTGCGGTGCTGGTCGCGCCCCAGGTTGACCAGCAGGCGGGTGAACCAGGGCTCGAACGCACGGGAGGCGTCGAAGGTACCGATCCGCTCGAGCGCCCTCAAGAACGCGTCCTGCACCAGATCATCGGCGTCGTCGGGATTCTGCATCAGTCGCTTGGCAATCAGACGCGCCCGGGGTAGGTGGCGCCTCACCAGCAGATCGAATGCGGATCGGTCTCCCGCCTGTACCCGGACGATCAGGTCGCGTTCGTCGTTGACCTCCGTAGCGTCAGGCAGGACGGCAGCCAGCACCTGTTCCATGTTCAGGCCGCTCTTTCGGCCCAGGCGAACCTAGCGATGACAGTCTCCTGGTCCAGGCGGCCGCAGGCCCGGGTTGGGGTGGAACAGGCGCGCTCAACTCCATATACGGGCGCAACTCATGGGTGTTGGGCAGGGGCTCCGCCCAACGTTTGGCGTCCGTGCCGCGTACACCTCCCTGCAGTCGAATTGAGCACCTCATGACCTTCAGTTTGTCCCAGCCCGAAGAACCGGGCAACTGAAGAACCTCTACTGGAGCCCTATATGCCTCACCTCTCATATTCCATCCCATCCGTGCCCCTGCGCCTAGCCCGAGTACTGGTCGGGCTCCCCCTGTTGCTTGGTCTCAGCGCCGGAGTGGCCCAGGCCCAGGGTGGCTCGGATCCCTCCGGCGACCATGCTGGTCCCCCTCATCATCACAAAATGCAGCGTTCGGCCGCCCTGGACGGACCTCCGGCACCGGCGGTGCTGCGAGATTCCATTCAGCTGAGCGGCAAGGCCCTGCAGCAGTATACTCAGCGATATGAGAGCCACATGGCGTCGACCAAGGCCAGCCGCGACAGCCTTCGGGCCAGCATGCAGGCCGCCCGTGCGGCATTCGAAAAGGGAGACCGTTCGGAGGCTCAATCCCGGCGCGAAGGGCTGGAGAAGCAATGGAAGCAGTTGGCCGACCAGGACAAGAAGTTCGAGGCCGGTCTCAAGGACATCCTGACGAAAGACCAGCAAACCCGCTACCAGCAGCTCCAGGATAAACGGAAGCAGGAAGCGCGAGACCAGTGGCGGCATCACTATGGCGACCATCGTCCGCCGGCTGATTCGGCCGCACAGACCAGGTGAGGGAGCCCTCCTCTTCTTTGGCTGCTCAGACTCAACCGCCAGCAGCACCGGCAGTGACGCCAACGCGTCCTGCCTGGTGCGGCCGGAGCTTACCGAAGGGCCGTACTATGTCGATGAGGAGCTGAACCGGTCTGACATCCGAACCGATCCTGCCACAGGGGCGGTGAAGCCTGGGGCACTGCTGGCCCTGTCCTTCAATGTCACCCGAGCCACATCCTCTGCCTGTGAGCCCCTGGCCAATGCCATTGTCGATGTCTGGCATTGCGACGCGCTGGGGGTCTACTCGGATGTCAGCGACCCGGGGTTCAATACCTCAGGCCAGAAGTTCCTCCGGGGCTACCAGGTGACCGGCGCCGACGGGGTCGCCCGTTTCACGACCATCTACCCGGGCTGGTATCGGGGCCGAGCGGTGCATATCCACTTCAAGGTTCGATCTTCGGCTTCGGCAACGGCTGCCTACGAATTCACCTCACAACTGTTCTTCGACGACGCCCTTACCGATCGAGTTCATGCCCAGCAGCCCTATGCGGCCAAGGGCCAGCGGGATCTGAGGAATTCGGGGGATGGGATCTACAACCAGGGCGGGTCCCAGCTGGTGCTGAATGTGACGCCGATTGTGGACGGCTACACCGCCACTTTTGAGGTCGCCCTGAACAACGCCTGACCTGAAGGCGGTGTCACAAATCGTGGGGCTCATTTGCTGCTTGCCGGTCACTGACCCCGGACCGAGCAATGAAGGTTGCCCCCGCGTTGGGCTGGGGGCACCTTCGAGGTCATTCGATCGAGTCCACCCGCTCGCTGACCTCCTCCGCGCCCGAGCTTCCGCATGTTCTTCCTATCCGCTGTTCTGTTGCTGCAGGGACCAGCGCCGGATACCCTCACCCTGGAAGAGGCCCTGGCGCGTTCCACGACTCGAGGGCAGGTCGCTGCCGGGGCCGCCCGGGTAGCGGCGGCTCGGGCTGCCTATCGAATCGCCGGGACCATCCCGAATCCGACGGTCACATACACCCATTCTGAGTCGCCACCCCGCCAACATCTACTGGTTGATCAGCCACTCGACTGGCTGCTTCGGCGCGGTAACGAGCGGGCGGCGGCCCTATATGGAGTCGGCTCGGCCATTGCCGACTCGGCGCAGGCCGCCGCGGAGCTGCGGCGAGAGGTGCGAGTTGCCTTTTATACCGCCCGGGCGGCGGTCGTCGCCGAGAGTTTGACCACTGCTCAGGCTGGACTGGCCGACTCGGTTGCCGCGATTGGGGCGGCGCGGCTTCGAGCCGGCGACATCTCGCTTTTCGAGGCGGAACAGGGGAGGGCCGAAGCGGCCAGGTCTCGTCAGGGCCTCTCATCGGCCAGGCAGGGTGCCCGTCTGGCGTCGAGTGATCTCGCCCGCGCGGTAGGGGCAGACCCTCTGACCCCTCCGGTCGTAGTGGGAGCGCTAGATGCGGGTCTGGACCATCTCATCCGAAATCCGACCCGGATCGATGGCTTAGCACTCGTGCGCATGGCCATCGCTGATTCGGGTGCAACTGCTGCGCTTGCGCGTAGCGCTGATCTTGCCCGGATCCCGCTTCCCACCCTCCAGACCGGGGCCGAGTGGGAGGACCCCACCGAACCCAACAGCGGAGCGCTAGCGGTGATCGGTGTCGCCGTTCCGATACCGCTTTGGGACCGAAGCGGGGGGACAGTGGCTCAGGCCCGAGCTCGAGCTGCCGGTGCTACCGCCCAGCTTCGTGAGGTTCGGCTCGATGCGGCACGACGCCTGGCGGGCGCTCGGATCCAATTGGAGGAAAGCGGTATCCGCGCCCGCTTTGCTCGGGATACTCTGTTGCCGGCAGCCCGAGCGTTGCGCGGTCGTGCCCTACGAGCATACCAGGCTGGGGAGACCGGCCTTCTTCCCGTGCTCGACGCCCTTCGCGGGGAGCACGACGCTGCGCTGGCCGGGGTGCAGGACCTTCTGGACTTCCAGACGGCCGCCGCCGAATGGGAAGCGCTCGCGGGACCGGGCCTGTGACTCGAGGGCTGAGCGTGTGGGGTCTGGCGGCGGTGCTGGCATGCGGAACCCGGGCTGACTCCGAGTCCGCGGGTGGCGCCGGGTCAAATGCGAATACTCGGGTTCCGGTCGGCCTTGCCACAGTTGTTCGCGACAGCGTCAGGAACGAGCTGGTGCTGAGCGGTCGATTGGGTACCCAGCCGGGAGGATCCGCGCTCCTCGCGGCCCCTGCGGCAGGGGTGGTAGCCGCAGTGCGGTCGCACGTGGGCAGCAGGGTACGCCGGGGCGACGAGCTCTTGGTGCTCGACGTCCCGGAGCTGGCCGCCGAAGCAGCGCAACGCGAAGCAGCCGCCGCCCAGGCTCGGCGGGAGGCCGAGCGGCAGGCTCGACTCCTGAGCGACGGGGTGACCTCCAAGCGTCAGGCCGAGGAGGCCGAAGCTGCGGCAGGCCAGGCCGCCTCCGCCGCCGATGCCGCACGCGCGCTGCTGGCTCGTACCAGAATTCGCGCCCCACTCAGCGGACGAGTGCAAGCCGTGAGAGTTCAGCCAGGAGAGCGGGTCGATGCCGGAGCGCCCCTGGCAGAGGTAATCGACGTGGATACCCTGGATCTTCACCTTGCCGTCCCGGCCGATCGCTTGGCAGGCTTGCGCCGAGGATTGCCGGTGGCGGTGGTACAGGAGGGCGACTCGACTGCCCATCGCGGCTGGGTCTCCGCCCTGGCACCCGGCGTGGACTCCCTGACCAATGCCGGAGAGGTCGTCATCCGGGTGCCCAACATCGACGGCCGCTTGCTGGCAGGTGCGGGTGCGACCGCCAGGGTGATTCTCGGTGTTCAACCCGCGGCTCTGCTGGTCCCCGACTCCGCACTGGTTCAGGCCGGCGACAGTCAGGCGGTGTTCGTCGTGGGTGCGGATTCCATCGCCCACCAACGAATAGTCCGAACCGGCGTCCGCGAGGGCGGTCGAGTCGCGGTGGAGGGCAAGCTCTCTCCCGGTGACCGGGTGGTCACCAGGGGAGCCTTCGGACTGCAAGACGGGATGCGGGTGGCTCCCGGCCGCGATTCGACGCCGTGAGCATTGCCGGGGTTGTCGAGCGATACCGCGCCGCCGTCTATCTCCTCGCTGCCCTGCTCACCCTGGGTGGAGTGTACGCCCTCTACACCCTTCCGGCGGCGATTTACCCCGAGGTCGCCTATCCCCGAATCGTAGTCTTAGGCCGGGGCGGAACCTTTGAGGCCCCGGAGATGGTGGTCGCCGCGACTCGCCCGCTGGAGCAGGCCATGAGCGGCCTGATCGACCTTCGGAAGATTCGGGCTCGAACGGTGCGTGGTTCCGTGGAGCTGAGCCTGGACTTTCTGCCTCGCGCGGACATGCAGCTGGCCCTCAGCCAAGTGCAGGCCCGTCTGGCTTCCCTACAATCCTCACTCCCGAAGGAGATCGAGCTCAGCGCCGAGCGGCTCACGCCATCGGTTTTTCCGGTGTTGCAGTACGAGTTGGTCGGGGCGGACCCAGTGGTATTGCGGGATCTCGCGGAATTTACGGTGCGTCCCCGATTGGCTGGCCTGCCCGACGTCGGCACGGTCGAGGTGCAGGGCGGACGGGTGCGCGAGCTCAGCGTACAACTCGATCCCGAGCGGCTGATCAGCAACCGCGTGAGTGTCAGCGAGGTCGTCCAGGCCATCCAGGCCACCGACCAGGCCACCGCCGCCGGACGGATCGACCGGGCCTATCGGCAGTTTGGTGTCATCGTATCCGGATTGACGAACAGCCCGGAGGATGTCGCCCGAGTGGTGGTGCGCCGCACCGGAGAGCGTCTGGTGCGGGTGGGAGATTTGGCCACGGTGAGATACGCTCCGGAGGATCAGTTTCAGATCGTCACCGGCAACGGGCGACCCGCGGCATTGATCAACATCTCCCGGCAACCCAACGGGAACACGCTCCGGGTAAAATCCGCCGTGAAGGGGGCGCTCGATTCCATCCGTCCCGGTCTGCCGGCGGGGGTGGAGCTGGACCCGGTCTACGATCAGGCCGCTCTGGTCCAGGACTCCATGAGCAGTGTGCGCGATGCGATGCTTCTCGGCAGCCTACTCGCCGTGCTGGTCCTCTTTCTCCTTCTCGGCCGCTTGCGGACGACCCTGGCCGCCGCGCTGACCATCCCTATCACGGTCGCTATCACCCTGCTCGGACTTGCGATCCTGGGTGACACGCTCAACCTCATGTCGCTCGGTGGGCTCGCCGTGGCCATCGGGCTCATCATCGATGACGGTGTAGTGGTGGTGGAAAACATTGAGCGGCGGTTGGCCCTGCATCCGGACCAGCCTCCGGCTGATGTCGTGCGACACGGAACTGATGAGATTTTCGGACCGGTGGCCGGGTCCACCCTCACCACCGTCGTGGTGTTCGCCCCGCTGGGATTGCTGCAAGGAGTGGTCGGCGACTTCTTCCGGTCCTTTGCCCTGGCGCTTGGAACCGCGGTGCTCCTATCCCTAGTCGTTGCGATGACACTCATCCCAGCGATCGCCGGGCATTGGGCCGGGCGCGCCAACCATACCGAAGGAGGGCGTGCTCCCCTGCCTCACCTGCGGTTGGAGCGGCTGGAGGGCCGATACGGTCGCGCGGTTACCTGGGCCCTGAGGCGGTACCGCACAGTCCTGGCGGGCAGCGCCGTGCTTCTCCTCTTCGCGTTGGGGCTTTCGCGAGTTATGGGGACCGGCTTCCTGCCCCAGATGGACGAAGGTGGCTTCATCCTGGACTACTGGGCCCCTGCTGGTGGGGCGCTGGCTGAGACCAATCGTCAGGTATCGGTGGTGGAGCAGATCGTCCGCCGCGATCCAGATGTACTGGCCTTCACCCGTCGTACGGGCCTCGAGCTTGGCTTCGCCGCCACACTCCCCAACAGCGGCGACTTTACGGTCCGCCTCAAACAGCGGGGAGAGCGCAAGTCGTCGGTCTACCAGGTCATGGATCGGATTCGGATCGCGGCGGAAGCGGAGGCACCGGCGGTCAGGGTTGAGTTCGTTCAACTGCTGCAGGATGTGATTGGAGACCTGGCCGGCGCCCCCGAGCCGGTCGAGCTGAAATTGTTCAGCGCCGATCAAGCTCAGGCCGAACAGGCTGCACGGGCGATTGCCAAAGCCATCGAAACGACCCCGGGCTTGGTGGACCTCTACGACGGGGTAGCCGGCGCCGATCCCGAGCTCCGGATCGATCTGGATCCCGCGCGGGTGGCCCGGCTGGGGTTAACGGTGGACGCGGTTCAGAGCGACGCGCGCGCGGCGTTGTTCGGGACCGAAGCAGGCACTGCCCGGGAGCGAGACCGCCTGATCAATATCCGGGTGCGATTCCCCGACAGCGTCCGCACCCGGCCCGACATAGCCGCCCTGCTTCCCATAGTGGGCCCGCAGGGGTGGGCGCCCTTGGGTCAGCTGGGCACTGTTCGTGACACCGCGGGGACGAGTGAACTGTTGCGGGAGAACCTTCGCCCCGTCGTGCGGGTCACCGGCCGGGTTGAGGGCCGCAGCCTGGGCTCGGTGATGCGGGACGTGCAGAATCGACTCTCGAGCTTATCACTGCCGGCGGCGGTCCGGCTGGAGATCGGGGGCCAGTATGCCAGCCAGCAGCAATCGTTCCGCGAGCTGCTCCTGGTACTGGCCCTGGCCATCAGCGCGGTGCTGGCGGTGCTGGTCACCCAGTTCCGTGGCTTCCGCGGACCCATGGCGATCGTGCTGGTTGTGCCTCTGGGGCTGACCGGTGCGGTCATCATGCTGGCCGCCTCCGGCATACCGTTCAACGTCTCCAGCTTCATGGGGGTTATCCTGCTGGTCGGCCTCATCGTAAAAAACGGCATCCTGCTCCTGGACGCGGCTTTGCGGTCGCGAGCGGACGGACTCTCTGTGGCTGACGCGCTGGTACATGCCGGCCAGGTCCGGCTTCGCCCCATCCTGATGACGACGCTATGTACCCTCGTAGGACTGGTGCCGCTTGCGCTGGGGATTGGATCGGGAGCTGAGCTCCAGCGCCCGCTGGCGATGGCTGTGATCGGCGGATTGACGGTTTCTACGGCGGTGACGTTGCTGGTTCTGCCAACCATCCTGGAGCGGCTCGGCGCGCTGCGGCGGACCGAGTGAGAATCAGAGGCCGAGTCTCTCTTCGCCGGGCCCTTTGCGCCAGAGCACGAGATGCTCAGGAGAGGACATTCCCCGGCGAATACCGAATCCGATCCCTTGGAGCTGGGCGATGACCCGGTCGGTTCCCTCAGGACCAATGAGCCGGTCGGGGGATTCGAGCACGATCCGGGTGACGGTAGGGAGCTCGGCCCCCTCGAAGAGATCCGGTTCGGCCCCTTCCTCATCGATCACCAGAAGAGTGGGCTGGATTTTCGCCACCACATAATTCAGCGCTCTACCCGAAACCTCCACTGGCCGAGCTCCCGCCCGCCGGCGGACCACCGAAGCCGAAATGGAATGTTCATCCCGGTAGAGGGTAACCCTGCCCGGCTGAGCTCCCACGGCACAGATCTCGAGTGAGGGCTCCACGTCGTTCAGTTGATAGGTTTCCCGGATGCACGGTTCCAGGTCCGGATCCGCCTCATAGGCAAAGACCCGCTCTGAGCCTATGCGCTTGGCGCAGTAGGCTGATACCAGGCCCAGACCAGCGCCAATGTCCAGCACAGTGTCATCGGGTGCGAGGAGCGTGCCCAAGAGCTGCAACTCATCCCGCTGAGTCCTCCCTCTGCTCAGGGCCTTTTCCACCCTGCGGGACATGTGGCGCCCAGCACGGATCTGAATGCCCTCGATGGTAATCGAGGCCCGCCGGGTAACCCGCCATTGGTAACCCAGCCAGCTCAAGGCCCGATGGACAGCTCTCCGCATGGGGCCCCGGGAGTAGGCAGACATACCTGATCAATCTAGCTCTCCCGCGACGAGGCGAGCCGGACTATGCCGCCTTGAGACGGGAAACCTCGCTGGAAGAACCGAGCGCGGAGCGCCGACGCTCCCGGGGAAGCACCCCTGCGGTAGGAGGTTCCTGCGCGAGCTCGAAGGCCTCAATGGCTTCCCGTTCAGCCTCGGGCACGTCGGTCCATCCGTTGTAGTCGCAGCTGAACACCGTTGCTTCTCTCCCACCCTGGAGCTGCCGCCCAGGGAACCGCATGGTTCAGTATGAAGCCCAACGGCACTGCAAAGGTCCCAAGCAGTGTACCGAAGGTGGAGCGGATCCTCAGGCACGAAACCCGACCGCCAGGAGCGGTTTCCCGCGGACTGGACCTGCGGTGAAATAAGTTGACACACGGTAGGTACCTGGCCTCTTTGGTACTGATGCGAGTGAGTCAGGCAGAGGAACCCTTATTCCCGGAAGCCCTATGTCAGATCACGTG
>DATKJJ010000148.1:0-8289 GCA_035543695.1 Gemmatimonadales bacterium
CATCGGCCGCCCCCGAGCAAGCTTTGCCAGCTCCGCGGCTCGCCCGGCGAAGGCCACCAGTGCGTCGGCGTCGAGCACCACTGCCTTTGCCACGGCAACCAGCGAGGCAACCAGCTCCCGCCGACCCGGTTCCCTGCCGAGGCCGGGCCCGATCGCAAGCGCATCAGCTTTCCGGATCAAATCCAGCAGCTCAGCGCCGGGAGGCTGATCGAAGGGGTGAGCCAGAGTCTGGAGATCGGGCTCCGCCTGCACCAAGGCCGCCACCGTCTCGGGCGGGGCCACCGCGTGTACCAGACCGGCCCCCGCGGCGAATGCCGCCCGCGCCGCCATCCTGATGGCGCCGGTCATGCCGGCCGCCCCACCGATGATGACCACGCGGCCCCGCGTGCCCTTGTGATCCCGGGCCTGGAGCCGGCGCAGCCATTCAACCGCCTGAGCGTCGGTAATCAGGGTCGGCCACGCGGGGTCGGGCGAAGGGAGTCCGATATCCACCACGACCACGTTGCCCACCTCATCACGCGCGAGCACGTGTCCTCGGCGGAGCCCGCCAAAGGTCACGGTGAGATCGGCGCGAATGGGACCGTGCACGACACCGGTCGAGAGATCCACCCCGGTCGGGCCGTCTATGGCCAGCACTGGGATTTCGAGGTCGTGAATCCGTTCCACCAGCGATGCCATGGCGAGACGGGGAGCGCCGGACGCGCCGGTGCCGAGCAACGCATCCACGGCGAGCGCTACGGTGGGCCAGGGACCATCGGGACTCACCTCTCTCACCCCTTCGGCCCGGGCCAGACGCGCCATCCGCTCGCACAGCTCGGAGGCAGGTGGGCTCGGCGTGACCCAGACCGGTACATCGAGACGATGCAGCGCGCGGGCCAGCACCCATCCATCGCCGCCATTGTTACCCGGTCCCGCCGCCACCAGCACACCGGCGCGAAGCAGGTGCCCATAGCGGTCCGAGAGCACGACGGCTACCGCGCGCCCAGCACTCTCCATCAGGGTGGCCAGCTCGACGCCGGCGGTAGCGGCGCGCTGGTCCCAACTTTTCGATTGTTCGGGAGTTAATACTGGGATGGAGGGCATGGTGACAGCTGAGGGTAAGACGACAATGCCTACTTGTAGCTTTGCCCTATTGCTCGCCCGAAGCTGATCTCGCCGTTATCGATTCGAAGATTGAAGCCGCAGTCGGGATTGGTGCAGACCCACGCCTTGTAGGTGATCGGCGCGCCCTCGCGGCCATAGTCGGAAAGTGGAATGAGGGTTCCCTGCGAGCACTTCTGACAGGCCGGCCACTCCTTCGTCTCCATGTTCCCTCCCGTCCGCTAGGCGCCGCGCAGCCCCTGCCATTCGTAGGAATCGCCGAGCGCATCGGCGAACTGGTACACTCCTTCGAAATCGGATTCAGTATCGCCCGGCTGGGTGACCAGGAGGCCAACCTCCACCAGGGTGAAGACGATTCGGCCTATATCCTCCGTGCGAGTGATGCCCCAGTGGGTCAGCACTCCCTGAGCGAGGAGCCCGAACTGCTGCTGGGCAAAATCCCGGCAGGCCCAGGCCAGCTCGGGCCCGCTCACGTGGCGACGAACCTCGAGGCGGTTCTGCAGAAACTCGATGGTTGCCAGTACGAATAGATACGCGCGCTCGTGATACTGTCCTCCCCGGGCGCGAATCCGTGCCATCACATCGTCCGCCAGCTGCAGGTCGTTCACTGATGTGCCCCTACCGGAGTGCCGCCCCGGCTCTTCTTCCCGACGAACGCGGGCCGAACCGGTTTGGCCGACGCATACAGAGGGAAGGCCGACGTCAGCTCCTCGACCTCACTCCGCACCGCGGCAAGAGTGGTCTCATCCGGACGACTGAGCGCCCGGTCGATCAGCTCCGCCACCTGCCGCATCTCCGCCACGCCCATTCCCCTCGTCGTCACCGCCGGGGTGCCCAGTCGGATGCCGCTGGTGACGAAGGGCGATTGGGGATCGTCGGGGATGGTGTTCTTATTCACCGTGATCCCCGCCTCGCCCAGAATTTTTTCCGCCGCCTTCCCGGTCAATTCCTTGGGCCTCAGATCCACCAGCATCAGGTGCGAATCGGTTCCGCCGGACACGATGGCGAAGCCCCGTTCGGTCAGCCCGTCGGCCAAGGTCTTGGCGTTCTCCACCACCTGCCGGGAGTATTCCTTGAAATCGTCCGTCAGCGCTTCGCCGAAGGCTACCGCCTTGGCGGCGATTACATGCTGCAGCGGGCCGCCCTGAGTGCCGGGAAACACCGACTTGTCGATGGCCTTGGCGTGCTCGATGGTGCAGAGGATCAGGCCGGCCCGGGGGCCTCGCAGCGTCTTATGGGTGGTGCTGGTGACCACCTGCGCGTGAGGAACCGGCGAGGGATATACCCCGCCCGCGACCAACCCGGCGAAGTGCGCCATGTCCACCAGGAAGAACGCCCCGATCTCATCGGCAATGGAGCGGAACGCGGCGAAGTCGATGATGCGGGCGTAGGCGCTGCCGCCCGCGATGATGAGCTTGGGCCGTTCCTGGCGGGCCTGGTCGCGCACCTTGTCGTAGTCGATCCGGCCGGTGGCCGGGTCGACCCCATAGTGAACGGCGCGCCAGACCACCCCGCTGTGGTTCACCGCGGCCCCATGCGACAGGTGGCCTCCGTGGGGAAGCGACATGCCCATCAGCAGCTCGCCGGGACGGATCAGTGCCATGAAGGCGGCGAAGTTGGCCTGCGCGCCCGAGTGAGGCTGCACGTTGGCATGTTCGGCGCCGAACAGCTGTTTGAGCCGATCGATTGCGAGCTGCTCGACCTCGTCCACCACCTCGCAGCCGCCGTAGTAACGCCGCCCGGGGTAGCCCTCGGCATATTTGTTGGTAAGGGGCGTCCCCATGGCATCGATTACCGCCCGGCTGGCGAAGTTCTCGCTCGCGATCAGCTCCAGGCCGCGCTGCTGCCGCCGCAGCTCGGCATTGATCAGCCGCGCGACGGTAGGATCGGCCTCACGGAGGCTCGCGTTATGGTTAAGCGTCATCCATTCTCCTGATCGATCTTCTCCAGCCGGCGTACGTGGCGGCCACCGGCGAACTGCGTCTGCAGCCAGGTCTTCAGAATCTCGACGCCCTCGTCCTCGCTCACGAAACGCGCCGGCAGGATGAGAATGTTGGCATCGTTATGCTCCCGCGCCAGCTTTGCGATCTCAGGGTTCCAGGCCACCGCCGCTCGAACGCTCCGATGCCGGTTGGCTGCGTAAGACATGCCGAGACCACTTCCGCAGAGCAGGACGCCGCGGCTGGCGTGGTGCTGCTCCACCTCCGACGCGACCTTGTGGGCGAAGTCCGGATAGTCGGTTGATTCCGGGCTGTGAGTGCCCAGGTCGAGGGGCTCGTAGCCCAGCTCCCGCAGCTCCTCGACCATCCGTTCCTTCAGCTGATAGCCGGCGTGATCGGATCCGATCGGTATCACTTCTGGCATCGGAGGTAAGGTAAGGAAAGACGGGAAGGACGGGAAGGACGGGAAGAACTGCTTCCCTCCTAGATCTGTACTCCACTACCCTGCTGCCCCGCAACCCCTCGGCCCCGCTGTCCCCCCATCCACATCCTATCCAACCCGGCCACTGCCGCAATGCGCTGCTCGGCCAGCCGATCTGCCGCCCGGTAGGTGGGAATCTTCTCTCGCTTGGCGATCTCGAAGATCCGGAGCAGGGTCTCGTAGATCTCGCCAGCCTTCTTCTTTGCCCGCTCGACCGGCCAGCGGTGCAGCTCGCCGTAGACGTTGATCACCCCGCCGCCGTTGATCACGTAATCGGGAGCATAGAGGATCCCGCGTTTTTCCAGCAGGTCTCCGTGCCGATCCTCCGCCAACTGATTGTTCGCGCCGCCCGCGATGATATCCACTTTGAGCCGGGGCAAGGTGTCGTCGTTGACGGTGGCCCCGAGAGCGCAGGGTGCGTACACGTCGGCATCCTGATCATAGATCTCTTCGGGATCGACCGCCCTGGCGCCGGTCGCCTCCACCACCTTCTTCACCTTCTCGGCGTCGATGTCGGTGACGATGAGTCTGGCGCCTTCGTCGTGAAGATGCTGAGCCAGGTGGGACGCAACCTTACCGCAGCCCTGCACCGCCACCGTCTTGCCCGAAAGGTCGTCTTTGCCCCAGCAGACCCGGGCAGCGGCCTTCATTCCGACGTACACCCCATACGCCGTGACCGGCGACGGATCCCCCGACAGGCCGAGCAGGCCGGCTACATGGTCGGTCTCCAGCTTGATGTACTCCATGTCGGCCGGGCTGGTGCCGATATCCTCGGCAGTGATGTAGCGGCCACCCAGCGTCTCGATGAAACGCCCGTGGGCCCGGAAGAGCGCTTCCCGGTCCGGCCGATGATTGTCGCCGATGATGACCGACTTGCCGCCGCCGAGGTTGATGCCAGCCACCGCGGACTTGTAGGTCATCCCCCGGGATAGCCGCAGGGCATCGATGATGGCCTCATCGGTACTCTCGTACTGCCAGAAGCGGGTCCCGCCCAGCGCCGGTCCCAGTGTGGTGTCGTGAATGGCGACGATACCGAGATAACCGCAGGAGGGATCGTTCGACAACAGGACCTGTTCATGGCCCATGGTCTTCATCTGGGCGAAGATGTCAGTAGCCATAAAATCCCTTGCCGGTTTTGCGGCCCAGGTGACCGGCCGCTACCATTTTCCGCAGCAGAGGACAGGGACGATACTTGTCATCGCCCAGCCCCTCGTGCAGCACATTCATGATGGCAAGGCACACGTCGAGCCCGATAAAGTCGGCCAGCGCCAGCGGTCCCATCGGATGCGCCATGCCAAGCTTCATCACCGTGTCGATCGCCTCGGGAGCGGCAACGCCCTCCATCACACAGAAGATCGCCTCGTTGATCATCGGCATCAGCACCCGATTGCTCACGAAGCCGGGATAGTCGTTCACCTCGACCGGCGTCTTGCCCAGAGCCTGGGCGGTCTCCATCACCCGTGACGTGGTGCGGTCGCTGGTGGCGTGGCCCCGGATCACCTCGACGAGCTGCATCACCGGCACCGGGTTCATGAAATGCATCCCGATCACCCGCTCCGGCCGGCGAGTGCGCCCGGCGATTTCGGTGATCGAGATGGAGCTGGTGTTGCTGGCCAGGATGGCCTCAGGCTGGCAGATCCGGTCGAGCTGCTCGAACAGAGAGAACTTGATCGCCGGGCTTTCGCTCGCCGCTTCGATCACCAGTTCGGATTCGGCCACCGCGCCCAGATTGGTGTCGCTCGAGATTCGGCTCAGCACCTGATCGGGGCCGTCCGGCGGAAGCGTGCCCTTCTTGACCTGGCGCTCCAGGTTGGTGCGGATCGTGGCACCGGCTTTCTGCAGCGCCGTGGGCGCGGTATCCACCAGCGTCACCGCCCAGCCATGCTGCGCGAAGACGTGGGCGATCCCGTTTCCCATGGTTCCGGCGCCCACCACGGCGGCGCGCTTCACGAGCGATCCCGCCGGGCCCAACGCGCCATGATCAAGAGCGCGCCGGTGATCGCCCCGGTGGCGAGCAGTCCTCCCTCGGGGCCGAAGTGGCCGCCGGAGAGCCAGACCGGATCGCCGGCGCGGTAGTCGATCAGCGGAATGCTGAAAGGCAACCCGCTCACCGGAGCGTCGAGCGCCGCAAGCGTGGCGTTCCATCCCAGATGCGCGCCAAACGCAGTCCACAGCCCGCCGGGCGCATAGAAGGCCACCCCCAGAAAGATTCCCGCCAGAGCGATGTTGCCCAGACCGAGCGGAGTGATCCCGGGATTGAGCCCGTGGAAGAGCGCGAAGATGACGCCGGCAACGAGGACCAGGGCAGTGCCGCGGCCGATCGCCGCACCCACGAGCACCAGAGGCAGGCCGCGGAACATGAACTCCTCGCTGAGGGCGGCCGGAGCCAGAACCAGCGATGTCTTGCCGACCTGGCCCAGGTAATCTCCCATGCCGCCGGCGTCACGGGACCAGTGCGAGTTGGCGACCAGGACCGCGGCGAGCAGGGCGACCGCGGCTGCACCGGCGCCGAGCGCCAAACCCGTTGCCATTCCCGGCGCACCTGCCCGGGGCCGGAACCAGCGCAGGTCGGCGCGCTCCAGGCGCAGCACCCGAAATCCGATGACCCAGGTCGCGAAGGCAAAGCCCAGCAGCTGGCTCGATCCCGCAACGATGGTCTGAGCGGGCCCCGGCTCCACCAGCGCGTTGAGGCCGCGGCCCACGTTGCCGTACGCGATCTGGGCCCAGAGCGACATCAGGAGCGCGCTGGTGGCAATCCCCAGCAGCATAAAGGCGACCGACCAACCGATCGCCTTGGAAAGGGGAACTCTCTCGGAACCAGTGGCCGGAGAGATCAAAGCAGCGGGCGAAGCCTGGGTCCGACGGCCAGAGTGATTGCCGCCGCCAACCCTACCTTCAGGAGGTCACCAGTGAGGAAGGGAACAAAGCCGATGCGGAAAGCCGTACCAGGGTGCCCGCCGAGCAGGGCAAGTTGAGCGACCCCGCCGACGTGGATGATGACCATGCCGATGGCGCACGCGAGGAGCACCCGGACCACTGAGGATGGTGCGGGGCGCACCAGAGCCCCGGTAACTCCCGCTGCGACCGGAAAGGCCAGCAGATAACCGCCAGTGGGCCCGATCAGATGCAGCACTCCGGAGCCGCCCGCGGCGAAGACCGGAAAACCCAAAGCTCCGAGAGCGATGTAGAGAATCAGTGCGCTCACCCCGGCGGCCGCGCCGAGCAGACCGCCCACGACGAGCACCGCCAGCGGCTGGAGCGTCATCGGCACCGGAGTGAAGGGCAGCGGCACGACTACTTGCGCCGCCACCGCCACCAGCAGCGCGCTAAGCGCTACAGGGCCGGCCGCGCGGGCGACCCGTGAAAGGCGCGACGCGGTGCTGGGTGAGGGCAGAGTCGCTCGACCGGTTTCCAGCTCCATTTAGATAAGCTCCACGCTCAGGGCCACTGCGTTTCCACCGCCTAAACAGAGGGTGGCGAGACCGGTGTTGCCGCCCCGATCCCGCAGGGCGTACAGCAGAGTGGTGAGAACCCGGGCGCCGCTGGCACCGATGGGGTGGCCTAGCGCAACCGCGCCGCCATTGACGTTGACCCGGCTCCAGTCCCAACCCAGCTCGCGGCCGTCCGCCAGGGCCTGAACCGCAAAGGCCTCGTTGGCCTCGATGAGGTCGTAATCGGAAATCCGGGTGCCGGCCTTTTCCATCAGCGTTCGCACGGCGAGGACGGGAGCAAAGAAGAGGTCCCGGGGCTCACCACCGCCGGTCGAGTACCCGGTGACCTTTGCCAGCGGAGTGAGGCCATGCGCCTTGGCAAAGGCGAGCGAAGCAACCACCAGCGCGCTGGCTCCGTCGTTCAAACCGGGAGCATTGCCGGCGGTAACCGTTCCACCATCCTTCCGGAAGGCCGGTTTCAGCTTGGCTAGCGTCTCTGCCGTGGTGTCTCTACGTGGCGCCTCATCGGTGCTGACGGTGGTCGGCGCCTTGCCGGGAACTTGAACCGGCAGGATCTCGTCCTTGAACTTTCCGGCGCCGATCGCGGCAATAGCCTTCCGATGGCTGTCGTACGCGAATGCATCCTGGTCGGCCCGGCTGACTCCCGCCTTCTCGGCGGTGTACTCGGCGTACTCTCCCATGTGACAGCAGCCGAACGAGTCCCACAGTCCATCGTGGATCATTCCGTCGACCATCGTCTGGTTTCCCGCCTTGATCCCGTTGCGCATGCCGTACACGTAGTGCGGAGCGCTGGACATCGACTCCTGCCCGCCGGCCACGATGCACTCCGCGTCGCCGGCTTTGATGGCCTGAGACGCGAGCATGACGGCCTTGAGGCCGGAGCCGCAGACCATGTTGATGGTGACCGCAGGGATCGAGGGCGGGAGGCCGGCGTGGATTTGTGCCTGGCGGGCGGGCGCCTGTCCCGACCCCCCCTGCACCACCTGGCCCATGATGACGGACTCAACCGCGGCCGGATCGACTCCGGCACGAGACACGGCATCGCGGAGGACCATGGCCCCGAGCTGAGGAGCGGTAAATGACGAGAGTCCGCCTAAATAGCGGCCGATGGGCGTGCGGACAGCGGAAAGAATGACGGGGGTCGTGCTATCGGTCACGTGTACTGATCCGGTTCAGGTTTCGCTGGGGCAAAAGTATGCCTAAAGTGCCGGTTTGTCACCTCAAAGAACAACCGGGAATGCCCTGGTTCAGTTCCTTGAGGATGGGTGTGGGGTCGGCGGGCCACACCATTCCGGCCGCAGGCGGGTGCAGCGTC
>DATKJJ010000149.1:0-3108 GCA_035543695.1 Gemmatimonadales bacterium
TCCGTTGCCCGAGCATACCGACATGGTCTGGCATGGGTATCTGCCGGACGTGCGCCCCGGACAGCTCTATGGGTATCGGATCCATGGCCCATTTGCCCCGCACATGGGGTATCGCTTCAATCCCAACCGCAATCCTGAGCTGACTCGCCCGGAAATCGAACAGTTTCTCCGGGCCTACCTCGGCGTGCGCCACATCCTGTGGTTGGGCGACGGTATTGTCGGCGATGACACCGATGGCCACATCGACGATCTGACCCGGTTCGTTGACGACCGGACTGTAGTCACCGTTGTGGAGGACGATCCGTCCGACGAAAACTACCAAGCGCTGCAGAAGAATCTGGAGCGGCTTCAGCACATGACCGACCAGGATGGACGTCCGCTGCGGGTGGTTACCTTGCCGATGCCTAGGGGGGTGTGGCACGAGGGCCAGCGATTGCCGGCCAGCTACGCCAACTTCTACATCGCCAATGGGGTGGTGTTACTTCCGACCTACGATCCAGCGCGCGACGAAGAGGCCCGCGGGATACTGCAGCAACTCTTTCCTACCCGCGAAGTCGTGGGCATCGATTGCACCGATCTGGTCTGGGGACTCGGCGCCTTTCATTGCGTGACTCAGCAGTGGCCGGCTCTGAGCGAAACCGTAAGCGGGGGAAAAACAACGTAAGCGGTAAGCGGGATCCAGGAACTGTCCGGCAACCCCGTTCACCGCTCACGCAGTTCTCCAGCCGCTGTTAAGACGACTTCTGCCAGGTTCCTACCAGCGCTGCCCGGCGACCACCGCAGGTGTCCATGCCCAAGCCGGCAATGCGGAGCTCGTCCTGCTCCCGGCTCACCACGTAGCGAGCGTCTCCGGTCTGGCAGGCGCTGGCGGCGGTATCGGCCTTGAAGACCAGAGTGTCGCCGTTGAATCGGCCTCGGCCCTTCATGTCGACCGAATCGGGCCATCGGGGCGAAGGAAGCATCAGCTCCACCCCGCCGTTGGAGGCCAGCTTCATGTGGACCTCGCCTTCTCCATAGAGGTCGCGCTTCCAGGTACCGGCGTATTTCCCGCCGTCTCCGCCACAAGAGGCCAGCAGCCCCAGCAGCAGTGTCAGGGTGACAAGAGACCGCGTGCCAATCATGGGAACTCCTTCCTTGGTGGAGGTTGCCATCAGCGTGGCTGCGTTTCCGCCGTCGGGATCGGCAACGTCGGGAAAATCACGTCGGGCGGAGGACCCACCCGATCGATCGCCTGGAGGTTGGCGGTCAAGCCATAACGGCGATAGTCGATCCAGCTGTGGCCCCCTTCGTACATCAGCGAGTACCGCTTGTTGTAGAGCAGCTCGTTGATCAATGAGGCCTGATCGACTGGACCGGCGTAGGGAGCCAGGAGTCCGGATGTCTGCCGCACGAAATTCAGGTCGGTGACCGCAGGCCCCAGCTGGCCCAGGTTGATGTTGGCTTCCGCCCGCAGCAGGATCAGCTCCTCGTTCTTGATGATCGGAATGGGCGAGTTTGGATTGGGGTAGCGGATCCAGCCGAGGTCCGAGCTGAAGGTCTGGATCGGGGTGGTATTCGTGGTTCCACCCGACCGAGAAGGCCGCTTTACCAGCTTGTTCAGGAAGCGCTGGTCCAGCGCACCCCCCGGCTGCAGCTGCGCCTGGGTCTCCAGCGTGGGATGGCCGAAGTTTTCGCTGGTCTGCGAGCTTACCGCGAGCGGGTTTGCCACGTCCCCTGCACCGGTCCCAAAGTCCATGTAGACGCCTCGATCCAGCGGCGCTGCGGGATCCAGGAATGACTGGCTCAGGAACGTGAGCGCGCCGGCGTAATCCGCCCGGTACACTGCCACCCGGGCACGCAGGGCCCGGTTGAACTGCACAAACGTGGCCGGAGTGTTGAATCCGGCGAACCCCGCTGGCAGGGTGAACGGGAAGGCATCTCCCACCAATTCGGTGGCCCCCTGGTCCAGCAGGGCAATGACGTGATTCCAGGCCTCCGCGTTGCTCACGAAAGGAGCCGGCGGTGCGCTGGCGTCCCGGCCGACATCTACCGGAATTTGATCCTGGGTATGGGAGCTCAGGACGATCGTGAAGTTGTACGCCTGCAGCGTGTGGGCGAAGCCGCTGGTGGCGCTCTGTTGCTCCGGCGTCAACGAGCTGGCAGTGCTGATAACCGCCAACAGATCGTTGGCACTGCGAATGGCCGAGTACGGTTCCAGCCAGTGGTCACCGCCGAAGGCGCGGCTCCCCGGGTCGAGGGGACCTTGCATCATCTCCTGCACGAAGCGGGTATCGGCAGGGTCGATGCGGAACGCCTCCCGGCCCCAAATGGCCGCATCCAAGGCCCAGTCCGCAATATCCTGACGGGTGGCGATCAGGATCCCGTTGGCCGCGGCGCCGACCTGAGCGGCCGAGGGATTCTCGCCGATGACCGTCGGGCTGTTCGGGTTGGCAATGTCAAAATCGCACCCGCCGGCTCCAACCAGGGCGAGAACCGGCAGCAGTCTGCTGAGTATGGTCCGTGTCATGGTCAGAACCCCAAGTCGATCGAGAAGAAGAAGCTGCGACTCGGCGGGAAGGGAGCCACATCGATGTTCCGCACGATCGCTTGGTTGGCGAAGTTGCTCACCTCAGGGTCCAGCCCACGATACGGCGTAAACCGCAGGAGGTTCCGTCCGGTTACCGACAGGCGCGCGTACCGCACTCCCCCGCCAAACAGCCTATCGGTAATCGAGGTGGGAACGTTATAGGAGAGATTCACTTCTCGAAGCTTCAGGTACGACCCATCCTGAACATAGGCATCGGTGAACCCTGCCCCGAGCCGATTCGCCCTGTCCGCACCACCACCAGGCTCGAGATAGTCCTTGCTGTTAAAGGATCCATCGTAGAGGAACTCGGTGAGGTTGATGATATCCCCACCGTATTTCCAGTCGAACAGGAAGCCCAGCGTAAACCGGTGGAAGTCAATATCGTTGGAGAACGACATCTGAAAGTCCGGATTGGCGTCTCCCACCTTCCCCGCGATCGGATTCCCCCCGGCATCAGTCCCCACCAAGCCGTAAATCTGCGTCGGCGAGCTGTCCTTCTCGATCTGGAACGTTCCCAGGGACAATGCAAAGCCACCGGTCTG
>DATKJJ010000150.1:0-3653 GCA_035543695.1 Gemmatimonadales bacterium
CGAGTCCGCGTCCTTTCGGGTCACCACCATCGAAGTGAAGTCGCACTGCAGAATCGAGGCGACCACGACGCCGGGGATCACGCCGGCCTTCGCGATGCCGAGCACGATCTCCGGCTGATACTCCCGGGCAACCCGAAGCGCGAGCGCGCGGCAGAGCTCGCCGAAGAACGGCCAATCGACTTCCAGTACTCCTCGCGAACTGGGCGCACTGCGACGCATGCGATCCTCATTAGAGACGACTTACCCAACCTACCCCCTAAAACCAAAAACGCCACTTTCCATCGCGTTGCGGGTCGGTTTCCTCAGGACTATCTTAGGCCTTCCCCAACGCCTTGCGTCCATTCGACTTTGCTCGGAGACCCCTGCTCGGCATGAGCTTCTGGCGTCGCATGTTCGGTAAGGGATCGCGGCAGACCGTGGCCCCCCAACGACTGGATTACCTGAACGAGGGTCTGGCTCTGGAACGACAGGGCGACTTCGAGGCGGCGCTCACCTCGTACCGGCTCGCCTTTCGGGATAATCCCGCCGACTCCCGCATCCTGCTCAACATGGCCATCGCGTGCACCAAGACCGGCCAGGACGACGAAGCTATCCGCCACTATCGCCGCGCATTGGAGCTGGACGACTCGCTGAGCGGCGCGCACTACGGCGTCGCCTTTCTGCTCAAGAAACGCGGCGACCTCCAGGAAGCCGCCAAGCACCTGCGCGCCTTCCTCGCCCGGCCGGCCAAGGGACCCGACGCCGAGCGCTGGGTCAAGTACGCCGAGACCGAGCTGGAGAAGATGCCGGGCGACGCGAAGGCGTCGGATACGGGGTGATCCGCCGGGCTCTCCTCATCTTCGCCCTGCCGCTGGCCGGTTGTAGCAATCTGACGGAAGAAGAGGGCGGCGCGGTGGCGCTGCAAATCACTCAGCCGGCCTCCGACTCGCTCCAGGTCGGAGAATCGATGACCCTGAGTGCCCAGGCGCTCGGCAAGGACGGCAATCCGGTGGATGTCACGATCAGCTGGCGGGCCCCCGACCCGACGCTCACGGTGGAGGAGACCACCGGGGTCATCACCGGGGTCTCCCCCGGCACCGGCCGGGTGCAAGCTTTTGCCGGAAGTTTGTCCTCTGCACTGCTGCAATTTACCGTCACCGCCACAGCCGACACCCTGATAGTCACCGATTCCGTGCTCACCGTCGCCCCGGGTGAGACGGCTTCCCTGCCCCTGGTGGCTCAGGTTCAGACCTTCAACCCGGCGGGGCCGCTGCCCGGTTGGCCGGTGATCTACACCATCACCGATCCGCCCGAGGTGATCCCGCACCTGGTGGAGCTTCCCGGCGGGGTGGTCACCGACACGGTCAACACTGGCACGGATGGTGCGGTCACCACGGTGACCCTCAACCGAGTTGCTCTTGCTCAACCAGACACCGCCACCGTCGAGGTCCGTTCCTTCCGCCCTGGCGGAGCTCCCGTTCCCGGCTCCGGACAGCGGTTCATCGTCGTCTTCCAGTAGCGTGTCGGCGCCCGCGGCGCGAACCCTCAACGAGCTGTACTTCGGGGCGCTGGCGCGGTTCGGCACCAGGCCGGTGGCTGCCCGCTCCAAGCGCGACGGTCAGTGGCTCGACCTGAGCTACCCCGATCTGGCGAACCGGGTACAGGACCTGAGCCTCGGACTGCAGGAGCTGGGAATCCGGCCGGGCGACCGGGTTGCCATCCTGTCGGAGAACCGCCCCGAGTGGGCCATCGCCGACTACGCCTGCCTGACCGCCCGCTGCACCGACGTTCCGATCTATCCCACGTTGCCGCCGAAACAGGTGGAGTACTGCCTCTGCGACTCGGGCGCCGTCGCGGTGTTCGTGTCCACCCGCCATCAGCTGGACAAGCTGCACAGCATCCGGGTGCGGGTGCCGGCGCTCCGGCACATCATCGCGTTCGACGACGATGCGGTGGGAATGGACGTGAAGAGCCTGGGCCAGGTGATCGCGCTGGGACGGGCCGCACGGGTGCGCCATCCCCGCTGGAAGGACGATGCGCTCGCCGTGCAGCCCGACGATCTGGCCACGCTGATCTACACCTCGGGCACCACCGGTGAGATGAAGGGCGTCATGCTGACCCACGGCAACATCGCCTTCGACGTCTCCACCTGCTGCCAGCTCTTCACCTTCCGGCAGAACGACGAGTGCCTCTCCTTCCTGCCGCTCTCCCACATCTTCGAGCGGATGTTCGGGCACTACTGCATGTTCCACTCGGGCGTGATCATCAACTACGCGGAGAGCGTGGACACCGTCGGCCCCGACATGGAGCACTGCCGTCCCACCCTGATGGCGTCGGTGCCGCGGCTCTACGAGAAGCTGTACGCCCGGGTGCTGGAGCGAGTGCGGAGCAGCTCGAGGGTCCGGCGGCAGCTCTTCTTCTGGGCCAAGAAGGTGGGGGAGAAGTGGGTGGACCAGCGGCTCGAACGGGGACAGGTGTCCCCGGCGCTCGCGCTGCAGCATTGGCTGGCCGACCATCTGGTGTTCGCCAAGCTGCGGGCTCGGACCGGAGGGCGGATCCGTTTCTTCATTTCGGGCGGCGCGCCCTTGACGGCGGACATCGCCCGATTCTTCCACGCCGCCGGCATGCCGATCCTCGAGGGCTATGGGCTCACGGAGACGTCACCGGTCATCGCGGTCAACACCTTCCAGCACCTCCGGCTGGGAACGGTGGGCCGGCCGATTCCGGGGGTGGAGGTGCGGATCGCTCCGGATGGCGAGATCATCACCCGGGGACCCAACGTGATGGCGGGCTACTACCGGAAGCCGGAGGCCACCTCGGAGGCGCTGGACCGCGACGGCTGGTTCCACACCGGTGACGTGGGCCTCCTCGACCCGGACGGTTTTCTCAAGATCACCGACCGAAAGAAGGACCTGATCGTCACCGCCGGCGGCAAGAACATCGCGCCGCAGCCGATCGAGGGCATGGTGAAGAGCAGCAAGTTCGTGAGCAACGCCGTCATGCTGGGCGACCGGCGCAGGTTTCCCATCATGCTGGTGGTGCCGAACCTGGCGACGCTGTCGTCCTGGGCCGAATCGGAGGGACTCCGCGCCTCTACGGCCGAGACGCTGTGCGCGCTGCCGGAGGTGCAAACCAAAATGGACCGCGAGGTCCGGACGACCCTCCGGGACCTGGCCAGCTTCGAGATGCCCAAGAAGCTGTTGCTGCTGCCCCGGGACTTCACGGTCGAGGCGGGTGAGCTGACGCCGACGCTGAAGGTGAAGCGCCGGGTGGTCGAGCTCAGGTACCGGGAAGAGATCGAGAAGTTGTACGGAGAAGAAAAAGCGTGAGCGGGGACTGCAAACAGCGTAAGCGGTGAGCGGGGGAAAAACTCGGCCGTTGCGGTGTCGTCAACGCCATCGTAGCTAGCATCTATCTCATCAGCCGCTTCTCCAAGAAGAACCGCTGGACCGGCTTTTCCCGCTCACGCTTTTGTCTTCCCGCTTACGCTTTTCTCGCCCCCACCCACACCCCACCCGCACTCGCCATCAGATCGATCAGATCTTCGGGCGGCTCATCTCCCTCCCCCACCACACGCAGTCCCGGTAGCACCAGCCGGGCCGCGTCCCGGACCCAGATCGGGTCATCGGCGTAAGGCTTCCCCAACACCACACCCCGGAGCGTGCGTGACTTGA
>DATKJJ010000151.1:0-5253 GCA_035543695.1 Gemmatimonadales bacterium
ACGCGGCCTGAATGTGGGACTCATGCAGGTGGGTGGGGGAGCAGATGACCACCGCATCGAGCTCCTCATAGCGCAGCAGCTCCTCGATGTCGTCGAAGGCGTCCTTCACCCCGAACCGGTCGGCCAGGGCTCGGGCCTTGGGCAGATCGATGTCGCAGATGGCCAGCACCTCGACCGTGCGCATTTTCTTGAGCACGGGCAGATGCGCCACCTGGGCGATCGCTCCGCCCCCGATGACCCCTACCTTGAGCCGCTCGCCGGCGGCTGCGCTGCGACCGGCAGTCATAACACCTCCTCCTCAGTAGCGGCGAGTCAGGCTGGTACCGGGAAAGTAGGCCGCCAGAATCTGCGCGTACCCCTGCCCCGCCCGAGCTCGGCCGACCGCGCCCCACTGACAAAATCCGACACCGTGTCCTGCTCCCTGGCCGTCTACCGCGAGATGCGACACGCTCCCTCCACCCCCACTGACGGCCAGGGTGAACGCGGTGCTTCGGAGCAGCTCGCCGTTGGCCGGCCGAAGGACCTGTCGAATGGCGAGACCGTCGACTCGCACCTCGGGACCGCCCAGCGCGATGGCAAGCTGATCGACTCGCCCTGATGGTGTGCGCCGCGCTACCCGGATATCGCTCACCTGTCGAACCAGCTCTTTCCGGATACCGGTGACCGGCGGAAGATTCCGCTCCAAGGTGGCCCGAAGCGACTGGGCGCTCCACTCCTCGTGCCAGCGGTAGCGCGGCGAGATGCTGCAGTACGCTACCCCATGCTCATCTTCGTCGGCGACGGAACGCAGATAGGGCTGAGCCGCCCCGTGAAAGACTTCCACTCCTTCGGCGGTTCTCCCACCGCAGGTCGAATAGAAGAACGCCTCAGCCGGCGCGCCGTTGTAGGTCAGGAAAATGCCGCGAGTGACAGCGACGGCAGCCCGTCCTTGTGGTGTCTCGAACAGGACTCCGCCATATACCTGATCGGCAACGCCGGCGGTCAGATCGAATCCCTGAGATTTCCGTTTACCCATGTTACGCAGCGCGAAGGTCCGAGACACCACCGCTTGAGCCTCGAGTGCCGCCTGCTCGTTCGGGCTCCGGTGGCCCATCTCGGCGGAGACTACGCCATCCGTGTAGGCTTCCAGTCCGAGCCGATTCACCACCGTGACGCCCGCCGGATCCCGCAGCAGGTCGGCCGTTCCGCGATAGGGCTTGCCGTTGATCCAAATCGGATCCGATGGACCATTCGCCACCAACACCATAGCCTCGAGCGGCGGCGAGACCCAACCTCCAGAACCGAGCAGCGTCAGCTTGTCTCCGGCGGTGGCAACCAGCCACGTCTGCCCCGCTGGGATGGTGGTCACGCGGGCGCCATCGGGTTCACTCACCGACAGACCCTCATTTGCGCCGACACTGACTCGCTGCGCTCCGACCAGAATACCGATCCGGATTTCGGGGTCGCGCCGCACGGCACTGGGTTCGGGCGCCGGGGGCCTCACTGGCCGCGCCGGAGGAACCGGCCGCGCCGGAGGGACCGATCCCGAGACGCAGCTCGCGATCAGGCCGAGCAGCAGCGGGAAACTCCGCTGGAGCGCCGGGGCGTCAGCCGCGGTAGTTGCCAAACTTGAGCTCGACCCCGAAGTCCTGGCTCTTGAGGAAAGCGATGACCTCCTGCAGCTCATCACGGGAGGGCGCCGTCACCCGGACCTCGTCGCCCTGGATCCCGGCTTGGACCTTCTTGAATCCGTGATCCTTGATCGCCTTGACCATGCGCTTGGAGACGTCCTGGGGGATTCCCTGAGTGAGGCTGACGGTGCGGCGCACGCTCTGGCCGGTGGCTGCTTCGACGTCGCCCACCTTGAGATTCTTCACCGGCACTCCGCGCTTGATCATCTTGGTCTTCAGTACATCGACCAGCGCATCCATCCGGAACTCGTCGTCCGCGGCGAGACGAATCTCCGCCTTGGGCCGGTCGAAGTTCACCTCACAATGGGTGCCTTTGAAGTCGTAGCGCTGGGCGATCTCCTTAAGGGTCTGATTGACCGCATTGTCCACCTCCTGGAGATCGGCACCGGTGGACACATCGAACGAAGCGTTGCTGGCCATAGGACGAAAACGTAGAAGGAGTAAACGCGCGGGCACGGGGTGCGGGAAGAATGACCTGACCGGCGGTACCGGGCAAGCGTTATCCTGAGCGAAGCGATGGAGGGACTACGGACTTCCTGGATGCGATGAGAGGGGAGAAGCGGATCAGGCCAAAAAACTCTCCAACGCCCGCGCGCGGCTCACGTGCCGGAGCCGGCTCAACGCCTTTTCCTTGATCTGCCGCACCCGCTCACGAGTGATGCCCAGCAGGCTCCCGATTTCCTCCAGTGTCATCGGCTCGGGCCCGTCCAGGCCGAAGTAGAGACGCAGGATCTTGGCCTCGCGCTCCTTCAAGGTCGAGAGGACCTCCTCGATCGACTCGGTCAGGGCGTGCTCGAACGTCTCCGAATCGGGACCGGGGTTCTGGGTGTCGGGCAAGTAATCGAGGAGCTTGTTGTCTTCGCCGGGAGTGAGCGGCGCGTCGAGGGAGAGATGATTCTGGGAGATGGACAGCGTTTTCTGGACTTCTTCCATCGAGATGTCCATACCCTCGGCAATCTCCGACGGGGTGGGCTCCCGACCCAGCTCCTGCAGGAGAGCGGAGGATCGCTTCCCGATCCGATGCAGCGTCCCGGCTCGGTTGAGCGGTACGCGGACGATCCGGCTCTGTTCGGCCAGCGCCTGCAGAATGGCCTGGCGAATCCACCAGACCGCGTAGGAGATGAACTTGATGCCCTTGGTCTCGTCGAACTTGTGGGCAGCACGGATCAGACCGAGGTTGCCCTCGTTGATCAGATCAGCCAGGGACACTCCCTGGTTCTGATATTTTTTGGCGACCGACACGACGAAGCGGAGATTGCTGCGGACCAGCTTGTCGAGCGCCTCGCCATCACCGACCCGGATTCGCTGAGCGAGGCTGACTTCTTCTTCCTGAGGGATCAGCGGGTACTTGCTGATTTCGCGAAGGTACTGGTCGAGCGAGCCTTCATCGAACGAGGGAGCTCGCTTACCGGGACCTACCTGCATTGGGCGCATGAGGGGAACCTTACTCCGGGTTTCTATGAGGCGCAATGGAGGTTCGAGTCGACAGTCGGCAGTCCACAGTCGTCAGTTGAGAACGACATCTCAAGTCACTTTAACCCGGTGACAGGAGTCACGCATGACCGACCGCTGAGGACTGACGACTGAGGACAGGTGAACCTACACATCATAGGTATCGATCTGCGCCCGCTGAAGCTTGCCCGAATAATCCACGTAGCAAACCTTGGTCTCGGAGTAGAACTCGTACACCTCCCAGCCGCCCTCGCGGTGCCCATTGCCGGTGGCCTTGATGCCTCCGAAGGGAAGGTGCGCCTCCGCCCCGATGGTGGGGGCGTTGACATAGGTGATGCCATTGTCCAGCTCCTGCATCGCCCGGAAGGCAAGGTCCACGTTTCGGGTATAGATCGAGCTGGAGAGCCCATAGCGCACATCGTTGTTGACCCGGATCGCTTCATCGAACGAGTCCACCCGGATCACGCTCAGCACCGGGCCGAAGATCTCCTCCTGCTCCAGCCGACTCTTCGGCTTCACTCCGGCAAACACAGTCGGCTGAAAGAAGAACCCCGGCTCGAGGTCGCCACCCGACGGGCGGGTTCCTCCCGTAACCAGCTCCGCTCCCTCTTTCCGTCCGATCTCGATGTACTGCTCCACCTTGTCTCGCGAGGCCTGATGGATGAGCGGGCCCACGTCAGTCTTATCCTGTCTGCCGTCGCCCAGCTTCAACGCTTGGGCCGCCTGCGCCAGACGGCGAAGAAACCCGTCATGCACCTTCTGATGCACAATCAGACGGCTGGTCGCGGTGCAGCGTTGCCCCGTCGTGCCGAAGGCGCCCCACAGCACACCCTCGAGTGCCAGGTCCTGATCGGCATCGTCCATCACGATCATCGCATTCTTGCCGCCCATCTCCAACGAGAGGCGCTTGTGCATGCGGCCGCAGGTCTCGCCGATGATCGAACCGGTCTCGGTGGATCCGGTGAACGAGATGACGGGAACCTCCGGATGCTCCACCAGCGCCTTGCCCACCGTCTCCCCTCGGCCGTGGACCAGCTGCACGACCTCAGGGGGCAACCCCGCCTCGAGCAGGATCTCCACCAGCAGGTGCACGGTGTGCGGCACGTCCTCCGACGGCTTGATGATCACCGAGTTTCCGCAGAGGAGCGCGGGGAACATCTTCCAGGTGGGAATGGCGAGCGGAAAGTTGAATGGAGTGATCAACCCCACTATGCCGATGGGGCGCCGGTAGGTCATGGCCCACTTGGAGCGCAATTCCGACGGAACCACATGGCCGAACAGCCGTCGCCCCTCGGTGGCAGCGTAGAAAGCGGTGTCGATCCCTTCCTGGACGTCCCCTCGAGTCTCGGCCAGCACCTTGCCCATCTCGCGGGTCATCGCGTTGGCGATGGCGTCCTTGCGCTGTACCAGGAGATCGCCGACCCGGCGGAGCACGTCACCCCGAACAGGCGCCGGCGTTTTCGACCAGATCTCGAACCCTCGCCTGGCCGAGCGGACGGCCGCATCGATGTCGCGAGGATCTGAATCGGGAAACCGTCCGATCAGATCGTCCGGCTTGGCCGGATTGCGGTTGTCGAAGTAGGCCTGGGACGCGGGCTCCACCCACTGGCCCCCAATGAAGTTCTTGAAGGTCTGTGCGTCGACGGATTTGCTGACGCGCGATTCGCGGACGTTGAACGTGTTTGTCATAGATGCCTACTGAGCGGGGGCCTGCGTCGCCGGAGCAGCCGCGGGCGGGGCAGAGGGACAGGTCCATTCCAGTGCCTGCTTGGCGTAACCGGTACGCGGCAGGATCTCGCGCGCAGCGAGGATGCCGGCCCACGCAATGGCGAGGAGCGATACCAGCATCGCTATGCCCTGGCGGTGGACCCAGCTGTTGAAGGCGCCGAGGACGCCCAGCATTATGGCCAGCACGGCGGCGCCCAGAAAGAAGATGAGCCGGATCCCGCAAGTCTTGTCGTAGGGCCACAATACGAGCGCAATCGCAAGTATTGTGGCCACCAGAGTCCAGAGCCACGTCAAGGCCACGAATCGGCGCCGGGGAGGGGCCGGCGGGGGCGCCGTCACGGGAGAAGACGCGGAGGGCACCGACTTCGCGATGGCGCGGTCGATGTTGGCGAGCTCTTTGTCC
>DATKJJ010000152.1:0-4579 GCA_035543695.1 Gemmatimonadales bacterium
GTCTGGACCGGGGAGCCCGCGGCCCGCTGGTTCTCCGACTTCCTTGGCATTCCCTGCAGTCTGGTCCACATGCCCGCGGACTCCTGGCGGCCGACCAACCCGGCCTACGACCCGAGCGGCTCCCGGGTGAGCTTCGCCGACGCCTATCCGGTTCTCCTCATCTCCGAGGAATCGCTGGCCGACCTCAACCGCCGGCTGGCCCAGCCTCTCCCGATGAACCGGTTTCGACCCAATCTCACGGTGTCTGGCGGCGGCCCCTACGCCGAGGATCGGTGGAGTCGGATCCAAATCGGCAGCATGGTCCTGAACCTGGTGAAACCGTGCGACCGCTGCGTCATCACCACGACGGATCAGACCACCACCGAGCGCGGCGTGGAGCCGCTTCGCACCCTGGCGACCTACCGCAAGGTGGACGGCAAGGTGTTCTTCGGCCAGAATGCGGTACACGAAGCCCCGGGGCAACTCCGGGTCGGCGACGCGTTGACCGTCAGCGAGAGAGAACGGCCCGGCTGATGGAAGTGCAGATCTTTGGAGTGAAGAAGAGCGCCGAGACCCGCAAGGCCCTCCGCTTCTTTGCCGAGCGGCGGGTGAAGACGCATTTCGTGGATTTAGTGGAGCGGCCGGCCTCGCCGGGCGAGCTGAATCGCTTCATCCAGAAGTTCGGGATCGAGGCCCTGATCGACCGCTCCTCCCGCCGCTTCGCCGATCTCGGCCTCGGCACGGCCCAGCTGGGTCCGGAGCGCTGGCGGGACAAGCTGGTGGCCGAGCCACTACTGCTCCGGATGCCGCTGGTGCGGAACGGCTCTCAGCTGACCATCGGTGACGCGGAAAACCTGTGGAAGGAATGGACCGGGCGATAGAACCCAAAAGGGAGGACTTCGGGTCTAGCGAACCGCGGTTTTGAATGTCACTATTGGTGCTCCGGGACACGATCACCTAATTACAAGCGGAGTCGGTAATCCGTTCTCATCGGTCAGCCCTCACGGCTTCCCTTGCCGCGGGCGCTTTGCTTCTCGGCTGTATGGACAGCGCTCAGGCCCCCTCCGGCCGCCCGGCTCCTCCGGTCAGCCGGGGGGAGCGCGATGGGCCGCTCGACCCCATCGATCTGGTCTACATCTGCGGTAACAAATTCCTCGCCACCAACCAGACCCGTGGGGTAGTCCGGGTCACCTACCACGTCGTGGGCAGCGACGAGAGCGGAAGTCTCACCCTGCCACCTGCCTCAATAGACGACGAGGGCTTCAGCGAGACCGAAGTGGAGACGGTGGAGCGCGGCGCGGTGGAGCTGTATCGGGGCGACGATCTCGAGACTCGCCGCAACAATCTCGACCGGGCCTGCGGACCGGCTCCCTCGTCCGCCTCGTTTGCGGAGGGCGGAACCAGCGCATCCACCGGAGAATGGAGCTCGGTGTTGCCGTGGAACGACATCGCCGTTCACGTGAGCCTGCTCCCGACCGGGAAGGTGCTCTCCTGGGGCTTCTCCGATCCGCCGCAGCTGTGGGACCCGGCCACCGGACAGTTCACTGCGGTGACCCCGCCCGCCATCATCTTCTGCTCCGGACATTCCTTGCTGCCCGATGGGCGCTTGCTGGTGACCGGCGGCAACAACGACGCCAACGTGGTGCTCAACGGCATTCCCGACATCACCATCTTCGACCCGGTCTCGCAGAGCTGGTCGCGCTCGGCGCCGATGCACTATGCCCGGTGGTATCCCACCAACGTGGCCATGCCCAATGGCGACGTGGTGATCTTCTCGGGCAAGGACGGGACCGGCGCATCGGTGACGTATCCAGAGTTGTGGTCGAACGGGGCAACCCGGGTGCTGACTCCGCTCGCGCTGCCGCTGTATCCCCGCTCCTTCGTGGCGCCCAACGGCAAGATCTTCGTGGCGGAGACGGCCACCAGCCGCTATCTGGACCCCACCACCGGCACCTGGAGCCTGGTGGCCGCGCGGCTCTACGGCGCACGGTCCTACGGCTCGGCGGTCATGTACGAACCGGGCAAGGTGATCTACGTCGGCGGAGGCTACACCACCAACACCGCCGAGATCATCGATCTCACCTCCGGGTCGCCCCGTTGGCAGTGGACCGGGTCGATGGCTTTCCCCCGGCGGCACCTGAATGCGACGGTATTGCCCACGGGAGAGGTGCTGGCGACCGGTGGCACCGGCGGCACCGCATTCAACGATCTCACCCTGGCCGTGCACGCCGCTGAATTGTGGAACCCGCAAACCGGCGTCTGGACCCGGCTGGCCAGCAACTCGATCGACCGGATCTATCACTCCACCTCGATCCTCCTGCCCGACGGCCGCGTGCTGCACGCCGGCAGCGGCGAGTCGGGCCCCAATCAGCGGAACGCCGAACTGTTCTCGCCGCCGTATCTGTTCCAGGGGCCGCGCCCGGTGATCGGCTCGGCGCCCGACGCCATCGGATACAACGCCCCATTCCAGGTGGGGACGCCGGATGCGGCCGACATCAGCAAGGTGAGCCTGATCCGGCTGGGCTCGGTCACTCACGCGTTCGACATGGGCCAGCGGTTCGAGTGGCTGTCGTTCAGCCGGATCCCGGGCGGGCTCAGCATCTCGGCCCCTGACAACGCCAACCTGGCGCCTCCAGGGCACTACATGCTCTTCCTGCTGAACGGGAGCGGCGTGCCGTCGGTTGCCAAGATCGTGAAGGTTGGCCCGGTGGGTGATCCCCAGCCGCCGCTCAACGCTCCGCCGGTGGCGTCGTTCACCCAGGAGTGCACCGAATTCGACTGCAGCTTCCACGACGCCAGCACCGACGCGGATGGACAGGTGGCCGGCTGGAGCTGGAGCTTCGGCGACGGCGGCGCAGCGGACGTGGCCAACCCTCAGCACACCTACGGGGCAGAGGGAACGTTCGACGTGACCCTCACCACCACCGACGACGATGGCGCAACGAATGCGGTCACCCATAGCGTGAGGATCGGACCTCCACCGGCCAACAGCGCGCCCACCGCCGAGTTCACTCAGACCTGCCATGGCTTCGACTGCAGCTTTACCGACGCCAGCAAGGACAGTGATGGGACGGTGACCGGCTGGAGCTGGGACTTCGGCGACGGCGCCACCTCCACCGAGGCCAATCCCACGCACACCTACGCGGGCGAAGGCTCGTACGAGGTCACCCTGGTAGCGACGGACGACGACCAGGCGACGGCTACGGTCAGCAAGTCGATCGGGGTGACTCCTCTGCCGCCCAATACTCCGCCCACCGCGCAGTTCAGCCAGACCTGCACGGGGCTCAGCTGCAGCTTCACCGACGGAAGCACCGACGGGGACGGTCAGGTGACCGGCTGGAGCTGGAGCTTCGGCGACGGCAAGACTGAAACAGTGAAGAATCCCAGCCACACCTACACCGCAGCTGGGACCTATACGGTGACGCTGCAGGCCACCGATGACGACGGGGCCACCAACACCAGGTCTTCCTCGGTGACGGTGAATGCACCGTCTTCCAACGTGGTGCCGCGCGCGGCGTTTGTGGCGCTCTGCACTGGGCTCACCTGCCGGTTCAACGATCAGAGTGTGGATCCCGACGGAACGCTGGCTTCATGGAAGTGGACCTTCGGAAACGGCACCAGCTCCACATTGCGGAGTCTGAGCAAAACCTACGGGTCAGCGGGCACCTACACGGTGACACACTCGGCCACGGACAACCGGGGTGCCATCGGCACATCCACCGCGTCGATCACCGTCGCCACCAGCGGCATCGTGCTCAACGTGACCCCCAAGGTGGATGCGACCAAGCAGTACATGATGCTCGCCTGGACCGGTGCGAGGGGAACCAACGTGGATGTGTATCGCGACGGGAAGTTCCTGAAGGCGGAGATCAACGACGGCCGTTGGACCAACTCTCGCCCGCTGCCGGGCGCTTCGAAGTACACCTACAAGATTTGCGAGACGGGGAAGACCGTGTGCTCCAACCTGGCGACCATTCAGTTCTGAAGTCGCCAGGTACCCCGGGTTGTCTCGGTATTACTTTCCGCACCACCTCATTGAATCCCAATCGGCATTGGAGTGCTCGTGACCCAGCTCTCGCTCTCGGGAGTGGCCGTCGAATTCGGAGCGACCCGCCTCTTCGAGGACGTGACCTTCACCGTCACCCGGGGAGAGAAGTGGGGAATCATCGGGCGGAACGGCAGCGGCAAGACCACGCTGTTCGGCCTGATCGCTGGTTCGGCCGAGCCCACCAAGGGAACTGTGGCGCGGGGCGGAGGGCTTCGGGTGTCGCTGATGGACCAGCACCGGGAGTTTCCCGGAGCCAGCACGGTCTGGGAAGCCGCGGCGGGACACTTTGCCGAGCTGCTGGAGCTGGAACGCTCGCTGGCGCGGCAGGGTGAGGCGCTGGCCCAGGCGGGAGATCGCTGCACTCCGGAGATGCTGTCCCGCTACGATCGCGACTTGGAGCGGTTCGAGCGCGATGGCGGCTACACCCTGGCTCCCCGGATCGACGCGGTGTTGCACGGGCTGGGCTTCGATCCGGATAGGGCTCGCACCCAATCGCTCAGCGGGCTGAGCGGAGGCGAGCGGGGCCGGCTGGGTCTGGTGCAGCAGCTGGTG
>DATKJJ010000153.1:0-5104 GCA_035543695.1 Gemmatimonadales bacterium
CCGCCAGATCACAGGCGGCGATGGCGATTTCGCAGAGGACCCACAGCACAAAGCTGACCGGCCGCGAGTAGTGGTCCCGGCAGGCTTGCGCCAGATCCCGGCCGGTTGCAATGCCGAGCTTCAAGGCGAGCGCCTGAAGGAGGATCGCCATCAGGTTCGAGAGCAGGATTACGCTCAGAAGGGTGTATCCGAACCGCGCTCCACCGGCCAGATCGGTTGCCCAGTTTCCCGGATCCATGTAGCCCACGGCCACCATATAGCCGGGCCCGGCAAAGGCGAGCGCCTTGCGCCAGAAGGAAACACCCTTGGGGACATGGACAGTGTGATAGGACTCGGGCAGGCTCGGCAGCGTGCGGGGATACCGCCAGGCGCCGAGTTCGTGGACGGGTTCGGACGAGGCAGCGCTCATACGGCCCCCGTGCCGGCGCACTGAAGAACGTGACTGAGCTCGCGCCCGATGACGTGCCGCTGTCCGCCAACCTCGATGGTGACCAGGTCGTCGAACGGCTGCCGGTCCAGCACCGTGATCTGGACGCCCGGCTTGATGCCCAATGAAGCGATGTAGCGCAGTCGCTCGGGCTGATTTTCATGAACCCGATGGATCTCGACGGTGTCGCCAACCGGAATATCGGACAGCGGCGTGCAGGAAAGCTCGTGGACGAAGCCGTCTGCCGAAGGGATGGGGTCGCCATGGGGATCCACCTCAGGGTTGTCCAGGGCGTCGGCCATCCGTTCCACCAGAGTGTCGGAGACCGCGTGCTCCAAACGCTCGGCCTCATCGTGGACCGTGTCCCAGGAATAGCCCAGGAACTCCACCAGATAGGCTTCGATCAGGCGGTGCCGGCGAACCATCCGCAGAGCTGCCCGGCGACCCTCATCGGTCAGCTGGACCCCGCGATAGGGGACATGCTCCAGCAACCCGTGCTCGGAAAGCCGCTTGACCATCCCGGTAACCGACGGTGGCGATAGCGCGAGCAGGTGGGCGATCTCGCTGGTAGAAGCGGGACGACCCTCCGGAGACAGCTGATATATGGCCTTCAAGTAGTCTTCGACTGACCGGGTAAGGCTGTCGGATACGGTTCCGGCGCTCACACTAGGCTCCATTTAGGCTTGCCTAATACTGATGTGCGAGCCGCCTAATGTCAAGTTTAACCTAGCGGAAGAGCTACCCAACCTCGGCCAGGAAGCGGGTGAGAATCCGTTCCGTCATTCCCCAGACGATGGCGTTCTCGAGCTGGTACGCCTGGACCTGCCGGCTCTTGCCCGCAACCTCAAGCTGAACCGGATGATGGGTATCGGGACGCAGCAGGTAATCCAGCGGCACCCAGCTGGCCTGGGCCACTTCAGGATTGAGCCGCAGGACCGGCCGCTCCGGCAGCAGAAACACAAAGGGCCGTACCGCTATAGGAGGAAGCACGGGGGTACGGGGGATGACGTCGGGTAGACTGCCCAGAAGATCCTGGAGCCTGAGCTGGACCCCGACCTCCTCGCCGGTTTCTCGGATAGCTGTTGCGGCAAGTTCGGAGTCGGCTGGCTCTCGCCGGCCGCCGGGCAAGGCCATGTGGCCAGACCAGGGATCTCCCGAACGATCGGCCCGGCGGATGAGGAGGATGGAATCGGGTTGAGGGGTAAGGATGATGGCGACGGCTGCCCACAGCAGGGAGGGATCCTCATCGCCAGAACCATCCATTGGGGTGGCAAGACGCTCCCGCAGGCGGGCTACCCGAAGCGTCACTGAATGAGGTCCCGTCAATGGGAGATTCCGGTTAGCCGCTCGCTGGCGTCCCATAGACGTCGCGCGGCTGCCTCATCGTTGGACTCACGCGACGAGGTCACCGGACTCTTGTTGACGAAGTACTTGCCGGTAACGCCTTCTACTTCCTGAGATGAAGCCAGGTAGACGATCGTTTCCGCTCCTTTCTCCGGCTTGGCACCGAAGGTGCGAGCGAGCGCACTTCCGGCAGCCGGCACCCCCATGTAGTCAGCCAGGAGTCTGGTGGCGATCACGCCCGGATGCAGGCAGTTGGCGGTGACTCCCGTACCCCTCAGGCGCCGCGCGAGCTCATAGGTGAACAGGATGTTGGCCAGCTTGGAGTGGCTATATGCCCGGTTTCCATCGTAGCTCCGCTCGCCCTGGAGGTCGGCAAAGTCCAGCTGCGATCCACTGTGGGCGCCGGACGAGACGTTGATGATTCGGGACGGGGCTCCGGCCCTCAAACAGTCCAGCAGCAGATTCGTGAACAGGAAATAGGCCAGGTGGTTGACGGCAAACTGCCGCTCCAGGCCATCGACCGTAAGCTCGCGCCGGCGGGTAAACACACCCGCGTTGTTTATCAGGACGTGGACAACAGGGTGGCGCTCCCTGATCTGCGCCGCCGCTCTTCGGATCTCGGTCTGGGAAGACAGGTCTGCCGCTACGACGTCGGGCACGGCAGCCGGGCGCCGGCTGATCTCGCCGGCGACCTTGTCTCCATCGGCCTGTTGCCGGCAAACCAGGGTGAGACTGGCGCCAAGACTCGCGAGGGCTTCCGCGCTGGCCTTGCCGATGCCCCGGCTGGCCCCGGTGATCACACAGACTCGGCCGGTCATCTCAGCGGGCATGGACGATTACTGGAGATTGGCCGCCAGCCACTCGAGCGTGGCGTCAAATACGGTATCCAGCTCGGGAGTGGCTGAGCGCCACGGGTGAGTTGCCCCGAAGGTATGGCCGCCGCGCTCGACAGCCAGCAACCTGGTCTTCTTGAAGCGGCTGGCCGCCGCCAGGACCTGGGCTTCGTTGAACCGGACCGATTCGTCCTCGGTGCCATGGACGATGAGCCAGGGAACCCGGATCCGTGCCGCCGCAGCCTCGATATCCAAGGTCTCGGCATTCTGCTCGATGTCGTCCAGCACGTCGGTGTACAACGGCAGGATTTGACCGGTACGGGCGTTCTGGATCTCAGTTTGGCCGCGAGCCCGCCAGGCGCTGCGTTGGTCCTCCGGCCATCGCTCCACCCGGGAGATGGCCGCCCAAGTCACCAGGGTTCGGACCCGGGTATCTCGCGCGGTTTGCAGGACCGCGGTGCCACCGCCGCGCGAATGGCCAACCAGAGCGAGGGTACTCGGCACCGCGAGGTTGAAAGCGCCGCTCATCAGGGCATCGAGAACGCGCTGAAGATCCTGGAGCTCGGCGGAGAAGGTGTTGTGCCCGAAGCGATCCGGCAGGGAGAACTCACCGGCGTCGTCAACGCCGCTCCCGCTGAGGTTAAAGGTGACCGCGGTAAATCCGGCCCGGGCCAGACGCTCCGCCAGATGGGGGAACATTCCCCAGTCCTTGAAACCCTTGAACCCGTGGACGACAACTACCGCCGGTCGGGAGGTTTTCCGACTCGCCGATCGAACGTCAATGAGGATCTGACCCAGCACTCCGGGCAGGGAATGCTTGGTAAGAGCAGGTGTAGCCATCGCTGAATGGTAGTCGGGTTAGAGTACCGCCGGCTCCAGCAGCTCAACCTCTCCAGCGCTGGCGTCCAACCGGGCGCGAACCCCGAGAGGGAGTGTCCACTGGGCGTCGATATGGCCGATCGGAAAGCCGTAGGCCACCGGAATCCCCAGGGGGCCGAAGTAGGTGGCCAATACCTCGTCGAAGCCGAGGGCCCCATCCGAGGTGGCGCGGTCCATCTGCGTAAAGCGGCCGATGATTACTCCGGCCAGGTGGTAGAGGACGCCCAGGGTCCTGAAGTGGGCCAGCATCCGGTCGACCCGGTAAAGATCCTCGCCCACGTCTTCCAGGAAGAGGAGAGCTCCCTCGAACTCGGGAAAGTACGAGGTGCCGGCAAGACAGTGGAGCAGGGTGAGGTTGCCGCCAATAAGCGGACCTTCGGCTGTTCCGCCGGTCAGGGTGACGATTCGGGTTTGGGGAATAACTGCCTTCTCGGGTGATTCGAGCCGGTCCAACCGGCCGGCCGGCTGGGCGGAGGTAAGCACCCGGGAAAAGTGGCTGCGGCTGAAGCTGGGCATGGCCGCACGAGCCACCGGCCCATGAAAGGTGACGACACCGGTACAGCGATTGATGGCGTTGAGCAGGGTAGTGATGTCGGAAAAACCGATGAGCGCCTTGGGGCGTCGCGCTATCGCCGCGAAATCCACCCGGTCGAGCAACCGGAGGCTGCCGTAGCCCCCGCGGATGCACCAAACTGCATCGATAGCGGAATCCTGGAGCGCCGCGTTAAGATCGGAGAGTCGCTCCTCGTCGGAGCCGGCCAGGTAGCCGTAGCGCTTATGGGCATTGTGTCCAAGGACAGGCTCGTAATTCAGCGCACGGCAGAGCTCCTGGGCTCGTATTAGATCGTCTCTCTCCAATACGGGGCCAGCGGGAGCAACCAAGGCAATGCGATTGCCGGGCACGAGTCGGGGAGGCTGGACCAGGGCTTTTGCCCGCATTGTTGATCCCGAAGTAAATTGACGTACCTAATCAGGGAGAACACTGCCATTGCGCGCTTCGCAGCCCTCATTGCTTGCTGCCGGTCGCATCATCGCTGAGATGCGCGATTCGATGGTCTCTCAATGGACCGACTGGCTGGGAGACCGAATGACAGCTCCCACGATACCGCGGTCTACGATCGAGCGGGAGTTCCGGCTCCTGTTCGATGTCCTGACCGAGATGGTTGGCCCGCTGCGGCGCGAGGTCAATACCGTCTGGCATCACGTCTGCGAGCACTACGGCCGGGTGGCGTCGGCCCGAGGACTGGCGGCCGGCGAGGTGGTCGAGGAACTGCAGTTCCTGCGGGAGCTGCTCATTCGCGAGCTGGCGCCGATCCTGGTGGCCATGCGCGCTCGGCAGGGCATGGCCATCATGCTGCGGCTGAACCGAGTCATCGACAAAGGCGTGGCGGTTGCGGTCGTGGGATACACCGATGCTCTGGTGGCCACGCTGTTCGCCCAAAACGGGGTGCCTTTGAGCAGCTCCAAGCAGGACCTGGCCGAGGTGGAGCGGCAACTCGATCTCCTGGAGCAAGAGCTCCAAGCCGTCTCCCCGCCGATCAAATAGCGGCACCTTACCGGTGCCGCTGTCGAACCTTTCGGAGCTGCTGCCCGCGGCTCCCTGGTTGCTCCCTTTTTTAAC
>DATKJJ010000154.1:0-2033 GCA_035543695.1 Gemmatimonadales bacterium
CCTTGCGGTACAGCTTTCCCTGCCGGAATCTCGGTCCGCGCAACCGGCCGAACCCGAACCAGATCGAGTCACCCATGAGGCTTCCCAGCGCGCCCGCGGCTAGGGCGTGAGGGAACGGGAAAATTCCGAGGTGGGCAACCACCCCCGCCAGGATCAGGCTGAAGTCGCCTTCAAATGCCGCTCCCAGGAACACCGCCAGCAAGCCGTAGCGGATCAGCAGCTCCTGCAGGTGCATGGGCTAGGCCGGGCTGGTGGGCAGGGACTGTTCCGGAGTGAGACCGAGGTGCAGACGGGCCCTCTCAAGCGACTGATCGATATCGGCGCACACCTTATTTCCGCCTATTTCCCCCAGCAGCCCTGAGCGCTCCAAGGCCAGGCGCGGCTGCCTGGGAACATCCGACAGGAGCACCATGGTTCCATCCTTTCGGGTCCGCCGCACCAAATCCCTCAACGCATGCATGGCGGTGGAGTCGATCGCCGGCACGTTGCGCATGCGGACGATGAGCACCTTGGGCTTTCGGGAAACCTCCGACAAGGTGTCCTTGAACTTTTCCGCGGCTCCAAAGAAGAACGGTCCGTTGATCTCGTACACTTCCACTCCCTTGGGGACGGCACGCCGAAAGATGGCGCCCGACTGATCCTGGCTGGACGGGGCGTCCTTAAACTCATCGGATACCACCGTCACGTTTGTGACCTCGGCCATGCGCTTCATGAAGAGGAACGAGGCCAGGACCATCCCAACGCCGATACCGGTGGTGAGGTCCACCAGTACGGTGAGGAGAAAAGTCGCCACCATGACCAGCGCGTCGCTGCGGGGTGCGCTGAGCTCGTTCCGGAAGACCTGCCACTCAGCCATCCGATGGGCCACCCAGAGGACGATCGCGGCCAGAGTCGCCAACGGGATCAGGCCGGCGAGGCGGCCGAAGAACAGGGTGATCAGCAGCAGGGTCAGGGAGTGCACGATCCCAGCAACCGGAGTGCGGCCACCGCTTTTGACGTTGGTGGCCGTCCGGGCAATGGCGCCGGTGGCCGGAATACCGCCGAAGAGCGGCGTCACGACGTTGGCTATTCCCTGCGCCACCAGCTCCATGTTCGAGCGGTGCCGGCCGCCGATCATCCCGTCGGCCACCACCGCGGAGAGCAGCGATTCCACTCCGCCCAGCGCGGCGATAGCGAGCGCGGGCCCGACCAACTGACGCGCTTCCACCAGCGAGACCGCCGGCAGCGAGAGTTGAGGGAACCCGACCTTGATCTCACCGAACCTGCTCCCGATGGTTTCGACCGGCAGGTGCAGCACCAGCGCCCCTACCGTCGTCACGATCAGCGCCACAAAAGGCGCCGGCACTCGGTGGCTCACCCGCGGCCAGAAACGGAGGGTCACAAGAGTAACGAGCGAGAGTGCGACCGCATAAGGATTGACCGTATGGATGCGCGCACCATACAGAATCAGCCGCTCGATGAACTCGGGAGGCGCAGCGCTGAGCTGCAATCCGAGTACATCCCGCAGTTGCTGAACAATCAGGATGACGCCGATTCCCGATGTGAACCCGGTGACCACCGGGAACGGGATGAACTTGATGGCCGCGCCGAGACCGCCCAGACCGAATCCGATGAGGACCAGTCCGCCCAGGATGGTGGCGAGCGTGAGCCCATCCACGCCGTATCTCTGGACGATTCCGTAGACTATCACCACAAAGGCGCCAGTCGGCCCTCCGATCTGCACCCGTGAGCCCCCCAGCGCCGAAATCAGAAATCCAGCGATAACCGCGGTGTAGAGGCCCCGCTCCGGCGTTACCCCGCTAGCGATGGCAAACGCGATGGCAAGAGGCAGCGCCACGATCCCGACGATGACCCCCGCGGTGAGGTCGGCCAGGAACTGCGCGCGGGTGTAGGTCTGGAGTGTGGTGAAGAGTTTGGGAAGAAGCACGAGATTACAGAAGCAACGTTCCCGCCAGCCCGAGCAGGAGGAGGAAGCCACACACGTCGGTGAACGTGGTCACGAAGATCGAGGAGGCCACCGCGGGGTCGGCGCC
>DATKJJ010000155.1:0-2931 GCA_035543695.1 Gemmatimonadales bacterium
AACTTCCTGGAAGGACGAACCCAGGATGTGCGCGCGCGGGTGCGTGAGGCCATGCTCGAAGCCAGCAACCGGGAGGACTACGAGCGGGCCAGAGAGCTGCGGGACGCGCTCCGCTGGCTCGACCGGCTGGAGGAGCCACTCAGCGTCGAAGTCATGGGAACGGGAGACGCCGATGTCGTTGGATATGCCCGGGACGGAGACGACGCTGTGGGCGTGCTGATCCGGGTTCGCGGCGGCAGGGTGGTGGGGCGGGAACACCGCTTTCTCGAGAACGTGGAGGAAGAACAGGACAGCGCGGTCCTGAGTGCGTTTCTGGTCCGCTATTACGTGCCCGCCGAAGATCGCGTCCGGCGGCTGGTTGTGCCCTTCGCGCCGGATGAATGGGATACCCTGCGCGAACTGCTTCCCACGACTGATTGGTCCATACCCCAGCGTGGCACCGCCCAGCGTTGGCTGTCCCTGGCCGACCAAAACGCCATGCATCTCCTGGAAAGCCTCCGAATCGAATCGTTCGAAACGGAGGAGCGAGCCGAGGACCCGGTCTACGCGCTGGGCCGGGACCTGGGCCTGAACGTCGTGCCGCGCAGCTTCATCTGCGTTGACATCTCTCACAATCAGGGCCGGGACACGGTGGGGTCTCTGGTGTGGTTCGAGGCTGGCCGTCCCCGGAAGAGCGAGTATCGCAAATTCAAGATTCGGGGCGCTGGTCAACAGGATGACTACGCCGCAATCCAGGAGGTGCTCACCCGATATTTCACCCGCAGGAAGGAAGAACAGCTGCCGGTCCCGGATCTGATCGTCATTGACGGCGGCAAGGGCCAGCTCAGCGCTGCCGTCGCAGCAGTAGAACAGCTCGGGTTTCCCGAGCTGCCCATCATCAGCCTGGCCAAGCGAGAGGAAGAGGTTTTTCTGCCCGGCCGCACTGAGAGCCTCCGGCTTCCTCGTCGGAGCCCCTCATTGCGACTGCTCCAGCGCGCGCGCGACGAGGCCCATCGCTTCGGCCTGGCTTACAATCGAAAGCGCCGAGCCCAAAGGACGATTACATCCGAGCTCCTCAGTATCCCAGGAATCGGACCGACCAAACGACGACTCCTGCTGGAACGTTTTGGAAGCCTTGCCGGTGTGAGATCCGCCTCGGTCGCCGAACTCGCCTCGGTGCCTGGGTTCTCTCAGCGGCAGGCGGAGCGCATTCTCGATCATCTGAGAACCGCAAACCCCCAGCGCTAATTCTCCCTCGGCAAGTGCGCCGACATCACCCAGGTTTGCTTGCGGTTTGCCGAGCAGGCATATTGTAAGTCTATGCCTGACGCACGGTTTGCGATTCTGGACCCGGCCGCGGGAATCAGCGGCGACATGGTTCTCGGGGCATTGATTGCCGCTGGAGCCTCGCCGGATTGGCTCCGGGGTGTACCTGCCCGGCTCGGTTTTCCCGAGGTCCGGATCGAGATCGAGCAGGTGGAGCGGTGCGGTGTGGCGGCCACCAAGGTGGATGTGGTGCTGCCAGGCGACCGCCGCGAACACCCGTCGGAGGTGGTCGAAGATCACCATCGCGATCATCGGCTTGACCATGGGCACAACGATGTTGAGCATGGTGGTCAGCATGATCACCAGCACCGGCGGATCGGCGAGCTCATTGATTTGATTCAGGGTGCCCAGCTCTCGCCCTGGGTGCTCGAGCGGGCAATTCACGCGTTCACTCTGCTGGGCCAAGCGGAGGGGCGGGTTCATGGCCTACCGGCGGATGCGGTGCCACTGCACGAGGTGGGAGCTGTAGATGCCCTGGTAGATATCGTCGCCGGAGTCGAGGGATTCGAGCAGCTGGGCATCACCCGGATTTATCACCGTCCGGTCGCCTTGGGCAGCGGCTGGGTGCGAGCGGCTCACGGAGTCATTCCAGTTCCTGCCCCGGCCACCGCCATTTTGCTGGAAGGGCTGGAGGTCACGCCGGTCGGTCCGGTGGTGGGTGAAGCTACCACGCCAACTGGGGCGGTTCTCCTCCGGGTACTCTCGTCCGGAGCACCTCCTGCCCGCTGGCGGCCACTGGATGCTGGAGCCTGGGGAGCCGGAGGACGTAACCCCTCGGCCTATCCCAATGCACTTCGTCTGATCACTGCGTCGGGTGCCGCTGAGGCCGGAGAAGTCGTCCTGCTCTCCACCGATATGGATGACTTGAGTCCCGAATATCTCGAGCCCCTGCGTGAGGCGCTCTTCAATGCCGGCGCGCTGGATGTCCAGGTCTGGGCCACTCAAATGAAGAAGGGACGCACTGGATTCCGAGTGGAAGTTACCGCGCCACTGGAGGCCGATCGCGTCACGGCGGCGCTGTTCCGCCACAGTACCACCTCAGGAATTCGTCGCCAAATTGCAGAGCGTGTCACTCTGGCTCGGCGTGAAGTTCAGGTGACCTCCGCGGACGGAACGGCCGTCAGGGTCAAGGTGCTGGAGGGCCCTGATGGCCCGAGGGTGAAGCCGGAATACGATGATGTTGCAGCAGTTGCGCGTCGCACTGGGCAGCCGGCCCACGAAGTGGCAAGGGACTTGCACGACCGGGCCCTCCGGTCTCTGTTCTCGAACAAGGAGTCGTAGCGAGTGAAAACAACAATCGTCATGGTGAGCGTGCTCATCGGGGCCGGCGCCGTTCCCGCAGGCGCCCAACAGACTGCTGTCAACGATCGCGTCGTCAAGTCGCTGCCTTCCCGCTATGTCCCACCAGAGTGCGGAATCAAGCCGGGACACTTCAAGGTCAGCAGCGGTGCCACCTATCTCAAGACGGGCGTCGAGACGGAACTTCCTGAGAATCGGAGTCGCGCACTGAGCTCGGGTAAAAAGGTTCTGCTGGAAGCCATCGAAAAGAACGGCCAGGAGAAGAATCCAGCAGCCTGGTATTACCTGGGCCGGACTTATCTGCAGGAGGGGGACCTGGTCGGCGCG
>DATKJJ010000156.1:0-4333 GCA_035543695.1 Gemmatimonadales bacterium
CACGTCCGGCAACCGGACGGAGAAGAAATCGAATTCGAGATCGAACGGCCACTGAATGAGCCGATGGGCGTGGCATTGGAGCCCCCCCGCATCCGCCGCTGCGCCAATCGGTGTGACTTCTGCTTCGTGGACGGCCTGCCCGATGGGCTCCGGGACGTGCTGTACATCAGAGACGATGATTATCGGCTCTCCTTCCGCTATGGCAACTTCGCGACCCTGACCAACCTGAAGCCGCACGATGTGCAGCGGATCATCGATTATCGGCTCTCTCCGCTCTATGTATCGGTGCACGCGACCGACCCAGTCGTACGGCGATATGTCCTGCGAAATCCCACTGCTCCGGAAATCATTCCCCAGCTGAGCGAGTTCGCCGCCCACGGTATCGAGTTTCACACTCAGGTGGTGATGTCACCGGGGGTCAACGATGGGGCCGTTCTGCAAGAGACACTGCAGGACCTCTACAACTTCGGCCCGTCAGGTCTGAATTGTTCGGTGGTTCCAGTCGGGCTGACGGAGCACTCGAAGCACCATCTGGTCCGGGAGCCTACAGCTGACGAGTGCCGAGCTGCCATCCGCGTCGTGGAGCAGTGTGCCGAGCGCGCGAGGATGGAGCGCGGGATCAGCTGGGCGTTTGGGGCCGACGAATTGTATCTGCGCGCGGGCGTATCGCTCCCGCCCGCCGACATCTACGATGGATTCGAGCAGGTCGAGAATGGAGTGGGCTCGGTGCGCTGGCTGCAGCAGCGGATCGGGCAGTCGGGTATCAGCCCTGATGAGTGGGCGGGCAAGAATGTGGGGGTGGTCACCGGCACCGCGATGGCGCCGCTGATGCCGATGGTTCTGGAGCCGCTGGCCCGGCTTACCTCCGCCCGCTTTGACCTGATCCCGGTGACAAACACACTCTTCGGAGCCAGCGTAACAACCGCCGGACTGCTGCCGGGGAGCGCAGTGCAGCAGGCTCTCCTCGGGCGCAGGGATCTGGACCTGGTCCTCATTCCTGGCGAGTCGATCAACGATGACGGGTTGTTCATAGACAGTCTCAGCCTGGAACTTCTCCAGGCAGCCAGCCCGGTGGAAATTCGCCCGTCCCGGGATTTCGCTGACGCTTTGCTTGACCCGGTGGCCGCATGAGCAAACCTACGGTAGCAATCGTGGGGCGGCCCAACGTGGGCAAATCCACCCTGTTCAATCGGATCCTGGGCGGCCGCCCGGCGATCGTATCGGAAGAACCCGGCACGACGCGGGACCGCCATTTCGGTGACGCGGAGTGGCAGGGGCGCCGGTTCTGGCTGGTGGACACCGGAGGTCTGGTTCCCGGCTCTCAGGACTCCATGGATCGAGCCATTGGACGCCAGGTCGAATTTGCCCTGAACGAGTCCGACGCAATTCTCTTCGTGGTCGATGGGCGAGAGGGGATCAACCCGGTGGACCGGTCGATAGCCGAGCGCCTGCGCAAGGCGGGACGTCCTGTCATTCTCGTGGTGAACAAGCTGGACAATCTGGAGCACAGTACCGAGCAGTACGGCTTCTACTCGCTGGGGTTTGGCGAGCCCCAGGGGATCAGTGCGGCGATTGGGAAGGGCAGCGGCGACCTGCTGGACGAGGTGGTCGAGCGGCTGCCCCCCTATGACCCGGCCGAATCGGAAGAGACCATCAACGTCGCGGTGGTGGGACGGCCTAATGCCGGAAAATCCTCGGTTGCGAATCGCTTGCTCGGGGAAGAGCGGCATCTTGTCGCGCCCCAGGCTGGTACCACCAGAGATGCCATCGACAGCGTCTTGCGATATCAGGGCAAAATCCTGAACTTCATAGACACTGCAGGCTTACGCCGCCGCGCTAAAGTGGAAGATGACCTGGAGTTCTATTCCACCCTCAGAACCGAGCGCGCGATTGAACGGGCTCACGTCTGCGTCCTGGTGGTGGACGCGACGGTGGGGATGCACAACCAGGACCTGCGCATCGCCACTCTGGCTTGGGAGCAGGGCGCCGGACTCATCGTGCTGGTGAACAAGTGGGATTTGATCGAGGAAAAGAACGCCAACACCGCTCGGCAGGGACAGGAGGCGCTGATTGCCAAGGCCCCCTTTCTTCGCTACGTCCCGTTCCTCTATGTCTCCGCGCTCACCGGCCAGCGAGTCCGGAAGGTGCTCGATCTCATTATCGAGGTGGCTGAAGGCCGCCAACTACGAGTTCCAACGGCCGAAGTCAATAAGGTCCTGGCCCACTTGATCGAGCGTAACGCGCCGCCGCAGAAGCCCGGGGAGGAGGTCAAACTGCTCTACGCTTCTCAGATCGCCACCGCACCGCCGACTCTGGCAATTGTCAGCAATCGCCCGGAGGAGGTGCCCGAGTCCTACCAGCGCTACCTGGTGCACGGCTTTCGTGAAGCCTGGCCTTTCTCCGGCTCTCCGCTGCGCCTCAAGTTCACTCGCCGGGGGTCCAAGCGATGAGCGTCGCCGCGGTCGGTTGGCTGGTGGCGTCGTACCTTGTCGGCGCCATTCCTACCAGCCACCTGGTCAGTCGCAGCTTTGCCAAAATCGACCTGCGGCAGCACGGCTCCGGAAATCTCGGGGCCACGAATCTCTACCGGGTGCTGGGGTGGAAGTACGCCATTCCGGTCGGCCTCTTTGATATCGCAAAAGGGGCGATTCCGGTACTGGTCTTCGCTCCCCGGGTGTCCGGCTCCGAGCTATATGCGCTGGCCTGCGGTGTAGCCGCCATTATCGGGCACGTGTTCTCGGTATTCGTGGGCTTCAAGGGCGGGAAGGGGGTGGCCACCGCGGCCGGAGTGATGCTGGCACTCACTCCGCTGGCGCTGGGCGTTGCGGCTGCGGTCTGGGGCGTTGTTCTCATGCTTACCGGATATGTGTCGCTCGCCAGCATCGCGGCTGCCGCGGTGCTGCCGGTGGCCGTGTACCTGCTGGAGCCTCCGGACAACCCCGAGCTCCTTTGGATGGACGTGTTGATCGCGGTCGGAGTGATCGTGCTGCATCGGCGGAATATCGAGCGACTGCTCAAAGGGACCGAGAACCGTTTCGGGCGGCGGACGGCGAGCGCTCCGCGCCCATGACCCTGGTCGCTGTGCTCGGCGCCGGTAGTTGGGGCACGACGCTCGCCAACCTTCTGGCTCTCAAGGGAGACACGGTTCGGATCTGGGCGTACGAGCCCGAAGTCGTTCAGGCGATCAACCAAGAGCACCAGAACTCGGTCTTCTTGCCGGACGTTCCCCTGCATCCCGGGCTCCGCGCCTACGGCGACGCTCGGGAAGCGGCCGCCGATGTTCCCGTGATCGTGTCAGCCGCTCCCAGTCATGCGGTGCGAAGTGTGATCGGACAATTGCGCGGTGTGATCAAGCCGGACACTCTGGTGGTGAGTGCCACCAAGGGAATCGAGACCAACACGCTCGCGTTGATGTCTGCCGTAGTTCAGGAATGTCTGCCAGAGGTGCGGTTTGCCGCGCTCTCCGGACCCAGCTTTGCCAGCGAGGTTTGTCAGGGGCAGCCAACCCTGGTCGTCGCTGCCTCCCGCACGGAGGCCACCGCCCTGGCAACCCAACGTATTTTTGCGACTCCGACATTTCGGGTGTATTCCCATGACGATGTCATCGGGGTCGAGCTGGCGGGAGCATTGAAAAACGTCATTGCGATCGCGGCCGGAATCCTGGAGGGCTTGGGAATGGGACATAACCCACGGGCCGCACTGATAACTCGGGGCCTGGCGGAGATCACCCGGCTGGGCGTGGCACTAGGAGCCAGCCCGCTGACCTTTGCGGGTTTGGCCGGCATGGGTGACCTTATTCTGACCGCCACCGGGAGTCTCAGCCGGAATCGGGCGCTGGGCATCGCCCTGGCGCAGGGACACACGTTCGAGGAATACCGGGCCCAGCACCGCTCCGTGGCGGAAGGCGCCAATACCTCCAGGGCTGGAGCCGCCCTGGGCGCTCGGATGGGGGTGGAGCTACCCATCATCGAGAAAGTCGGTGAAGTTCTGTTCAGCGGAAAGCCGGCTCGCGAGGGCATCGGCGAGCTCATGGCACGGGAACTCAAGTCGGAGCAGTGGAGATGACAACCACAACCGCCGCGCGTCCGGTTCAGGAGTTCTACTCGATTGGGGAGGTTTGCGCTCTTACTGAGCTCAAGCCGCACGTCCTGCGCTACTGGGAGAGTCAATTTCGCTTTTTGAATCCGGCCAAGAACCGCTCGGGCAATCGGGTGTACAAGGGCCGCGAAGTCGAGCTGATCATGCTCGTGAAGCATCTGCTTTATACCGAGAAGTTCACCATCGATGGCGCCCGGCAGCGCATCGACCAGTACCGCCGCAGCGGCGAGCTCCG
>DATKJJ010000157.1:0-2616 GCA_035543695.1 Gemmatimonadales bacterium
CAGAATCCGCACGGCGACGACCACGGCTGGTTCATCGGCTTTGCTCCGGCCGAGAAACCGGAGCTCATCGTAGGCGGGATCATGGAGTTCGCCAAGCACGGCACTGTCGTGGCCCCGTACGTGGTGCAGACACTGCGGCGCTACATCCTCGGTCCCGTGGCCGCCACCCCGGTCAAGCTGGGTGCGCTCCAGGATGAATCGGTGACCTCCGCCGACAATGCGGCGCGGCCGATCGAGCTCGACCCCGATTCGGCAGCGGCCCGAACCGCCGCCCCCGATTCCATCCCCCAGGTCACCGAGCCATGAGAGCCCCCACTGTTGATCGCCAGCTGGTCACGGTCAGCCTGGCTCTGGTCCTGTTCGGGCTCGCCATACTCTATTCGGCCGGACAGACCGACGTCCCCACCCGGGCTGCCGGCGTGTGGTATCGCCAATTCATCTGGGTCGGAGTCGGGATCGTTGCGGCCTGGGTCGTCTTCCACGTCTCGCTCCGGGTGCTGGAATGGATTTCGCCGGCACTGTACGCCTTCAGCATCTTTCTGCTGCTGGTGGTGCTGGCGGTGGGAACCGGAGCTGGAACGGCCGAGAGCAGTCACAGCTGGCTCTCGATCGGCGGACGCCAGATTGGGCAGCCTTCCGAGCTGGCAAAGGTGGCGACGGTGCTGATGATGGCGCGCTACCTATCCAGCCGGAAAGAGGCTCCCCGCTCCCTCCGCGATCTGATTGCACCCGTCCTGATCGTCGGCGTGCCCTGCCTCATGGTGCTCAAGCAGCCGGACCTCGGCAGCGCGTTCGTCTTTGTGGGGATTTTCTTCGCCATGCTGTTCTGGTCCGGGGTGCGTCCTCGCATGCTGTTCCTCCTGGCCTCTCCGGTGATCAGCCTCCTGCTGGCCTTCAATACCTTGGCCTGGAGCGTGTGGATCATCGTGTTCGTGCTGATCCTGATGGCCTGGCGGCCCTACGTGTGGGACTGGGTGGTCTTTCTCACCGCGAATCTGGCGATGGGGGCCATCGCGATGCCGCTGTGGAACCGGCTCGCGCCCTACCAGCAGAACCGACTGCTGACCTTCCTGAATCCTGAGGCGGATCCCCGGGCCGCGGGGTACCATGCCATTCAGTCCCGGGTGGCCATCGGCTCGGGCGGCTGGTTCGGGTCAGGCTATACTCAGGGTCCCCAGAAGCGCCTGGCGTTTCTTCCGGAACAGCACACCGACTTCGTGTTCTCGGTGGTGGGCGAGGAGCTCGGCTTCGTGGGCGTGCTGGTGGCGCTGGGCTTGTTCCTGGCTTTGTTCCTGGTGCTGGTGCGCATTGCCCGGCGGGCAACAGACTCGTTCAGCAGTCTGGCAGTGTTCGGGATTGTAGGACTGTTCTTCACCCACGTCTTCGAGAATGTGGGAATGACGGTCAACCTGATGCCGATCACCGGCATCCCCTTGCCTATGTTCTCCTATGGTGGGTCCTTTTTCATCATTTGTTCTCTCTGCATTGGCCTTGCTCTGCGGGTGGCGCGGGACTCGAGATTGTCAGGCTATACTGATGCCTGACAGGGCTTTAGGGGGCAAGGCCTAGCGCAGACGACGGGGTCGGTTGAAATTGCAGGGGCTTTTTCGGTGACTGTCCCTTCCTCTCTCTACCTGCTTCTCTATGGCCGTGATGGCATGGTTTAAGAAAGAACGCAAGCCACGGACGTCGCAGCGTGAACGGCTGGAAATTCCCGCCGACGCCTGGGAGAAGTGCGACAGCTGCGGGCATATCGATATTCGGGAGAAGTTCGAAAAAGCGCTCAACGTCTGCCCCGAGTGCGGCAAGCACCGCCGGATCGGCGCCGAAGATTACATCGAGCTCCTCACCGATGCGGGAACCTGGCGCGAGCTGTATGCCGGGCTGCGCTCGGCAGACCCGCTCGAGTTCGAGAACTATCCCGACCGGCTCAAGGCCGCCCGGGAGAAGGGTGGCGATGGCGATGCGGTCTACACCGGCACTGCCAAGCTCGATGGGCTGCCGTTCAATCTGGCGGCGATGAACTTCAGGTTCATGGGCGGGTCCATGGGCTCGGTCGTCGGGGAGAAGATTGCCCGGTTGGCTCGCCGTTCGCTGGAGAAGAAGATTCCTCTGGTGATCGTCTCCACCTCCGGCGGGGCGCGGATGCAGGAGGGCGTGCTCTCCCTGATGCAGATGGCCAAGACGTCCGCGGCCATCGCGCAGCTGCACCGTGAGTCCATTCCGTACATCTCCATCCTGACCGACCCCACCACCGGCGGGGTTTCCGCGTCCTTCGCGATGCAGGGTGACGTGGTCCTGGCCGAACCCGGCGCTGTGGTCGGCTTCGCCGGCCAGCGGGTGATCAAGCAGACCATCGGGCAGGATCTGCCCGAGGGTTTTCAGACCGCCGAGTTCCTGCTGGAGCACGGGCAGATCGACGACGTAGTGCCGCGGGCGTCCCTTCGGGACACCACCGCACGACTGCTCCGGCACATGCAGGGTCAACGTCCTCATGTCGAGCTCGCCGAAGTAAGCTGAGGCCCAGTCTCTCCCTCGTATCGCCCCACCCAGCTGCCGTCGGTGGGGCGCATTCGTTTCCGCCCGGTGTCCTAATGGCAAGATGGTCTCCCGAGT
>DATKJJ010000158.1:0-2059 GCA_035543695.1 Gemmatimonadales bacterium
GAGACGCTTCTTTATGACAACCCACTGCTGAGCAAGCCGCTCGAACTGGCGCACATCAACGGCGCCTCCTCAGCCACTGGGCACGACCGGGTGTGAACTTGGTCTATGGGTTCATCCGAATCGCCGGCAGGTCAAGCGGCCCCACCGCCAGCGGCCCCAACGGCCCCCTATGAAGACCACCTTGGAACATCCACCCACCAGCGGCTCGGAGAAGGGGGCGGAGCCAAGACTGAGTCATGCACCGACGCCCGGTCGGTTCTGGAATTCGCTGTCCGGTCTCTGGCAGCGGATCGATGGAAATATCGTGCGCATTCGTAGAGGACGCAGGCCAGCATATCGCATCTGGACTGGACCAGTTCGGATTTTTGTAATAGGTTGGAATCCCTGCCCCGACCGGTGGCATTGGGTCCGCTGACCGAGCCGAGACAACCTGCGCTTGGGATACCCATGACGCCTGACTCTACCCTGACCAAGGTGCTTTGCCTGCTGGTGCTGGCGGTCCTCGCCACCGCATCCGGTTACGCCGTCGTGATGTGCTTCACCAACTACAGCGCTATCAGCGTCTGAGGCGAAACCCCGGCTCCATCCGAGGCCGGCGCGGAGGTCATCCATGACCAAGCGAGGGACCCGCCTCTTCTTTCTTGGCGGCACGCTGGCGGCAACGCTGGTGCTCCTTGTCCTCACGGTCGACAGCCACCGACAGTTTCCCCGCCTGACCCACGCCGAGCGGATCACCCCGGCGGTCGTCGCGGGGAAGCACGTGTGGCACCGCAAGAATTGCGTCAACTGCCACACTTTGATGGGCGAGGGCGCCTATTACGCACCCGACCTCACGAAGATCACCGAGCAGCGCGGTGTGCCCTACCTGCAGGCGTTCCTCAAAGACCCCTCGAAGTTCTACTCCGAGGCCCGCGACCGGCGGCTCATGCCGAATCTCCAGCTTTCATCCCAGGAGATAGACGAGGTCATCGCGTTTCTCGGTTGGGTGGCGAAGATTGACAATCAGGGTTGGCCGCCCCGCCCCCTCCTGGTCTCCGGCGCGGCCGTGCCCGGCTCCAATGTGGGCGGATCGGTGCCCCACGCGGTCTCGACCGATCCGGCCGAGCAGGGGGAGGCGCTCTTTCGGACGACACCGCCGGGCTGCTTCGCTTGCCACTCGGTGGCTCCCGGGGTGAACCTTGCCGGCCCCAGCCTCGCCGGGCTCGGCCGCCGTGCGGGCGAGACGGTGCGGAACGCCGGCTATCAGGGCAAGGCTACCGATGCCGCCGGCTACATCCGCGAGTCCATTCTTCATCCGAGCGCACACTTGGTGGCCGGACCGAGCTACTCTGCCGACGGCCGGTCTTTCATGCCCGACAACTTCAGCACCCTGCTGACGGACGAGCAGGTGGACCACCTCGTGGCCTACCTCGCCACTCTGCCGTAGAGGATCCGAGCATGCGCTATCGCTCGCAGGCCGTGGCCTACCCGTACTTCGCCGTCGCCTTGCTGCTCTTCGGGCTTCAGATCGCCTTTGGCCTGCTTGCCGCGGTGAAGTACCTGGGCCCCGATCCGCTGATCAATCTGCTGCCGTTTGACCGGGTAAAGGCGATCCACACCAATCTGCTCATCGTGTGGGTCCTCACCGGCTTCATGGGTGCAGCGTACCACGTCGTACCCGAGGAGTCGGGCACCGAGCTCTGGAGTCCAAGGCTCGCCTACATCGCGCTCGGCCTTTGGGTACTCATGGGCCTTACCGCTGTGATCGGCTACGTGTTCGGCTGGACCGAGGGCAACAAGCTTCTCGAGCAGCCCTACCCGCTCAAGCTCCTCATCGTGGTGGTGATGCTGATGTTCCTCGCCAATCTCCTGCTCACGATCCGGCGGGCGGGCCGCTGGACCACGACGGAAGCGGTCCTGGTCGCCGGGCTGATTTTGACCGCCCTGCTCTATCTCCCGGCCCTCCTCACCTTCGACAACTACACCGTGAGCATCTTCTATCGCTGGTGGACGGTGCATCTGTGGGTCGAGGGGGTCTGGGAAATGGTTCAAGGTGCGCTCCTGGCCTACCTTCTGATCC
>DATKJJ010000159.1:0-5741 GCA_035543695.1 Gemmatimonadales bacterium
ATTCCTCGCTCGCCGCCGCCCGGGGGTTCTTTGCCGATCTCGCCAAGGCCGCCGAGACCGGTGGACCCGACTCGGTGGCTCAGGCCGTGGCTGCTCGAGTCCGTTTGGGCCCCGAGGAAACTCGATTCCTTACCGACTCCACCAATCGGCGCCAGATCCAGGAGCTGAGCACCCATTTCCTGGCAGAGGCGCTTTCCCGCGGCGTGGCCGATGCGGGAGCGATACGAGGCGAGGTCAGTCCGACCATCGCACTGCGCCGGGGCGAGACCGAACGGATCATCCCGCGGGATTCCATTCTCACCTTTGCCGACCTCATGGAGCAGGCCGAGGCGGCGGGGCTCAACCTGCCCACCGCGGTGGGCCAGCGCACGTTGCGCCGCCTGGTGGGGGCGTTCTATCAGCCAACCATCGTGCTCGATCCCCTCGTCACCGTTGCTCGCAGGTCGCAGCTGCGCGGAAGCGTCAATCCGATCAAGTACTCGGTCCGCACCGGCGAGCGCATCGTGCGGGCCGGCGAGCCGATCACTGAGGAGGCGCACGCCAAGCTGGTCACCCTGCTCGACGAGCATCGCCGGCGGGGAAGTGGGGGGCTCGCCATTCGGAGCGCTGCGGGAGCGTTGCTCTTCAATGCCCTGGTCTTGAGCGGTTTCTGGCTCCTGATCGCTTTCTACCGGCGGGAGAGCTACGCCCACCTGCGGGAAATGATTTTCCTGGGCGCGCTGTTTGCCCTGGTGGTACTGCTGACCGCGGGGTTGTCCAGCTTCTTGCCGGGCCGGCCCGAGCTGGTGCCCATTGCGTTCGTGGCCATCCTCATGACCATGCTGTACAACGGGTGGGTCGGAGTATTCGCGGCCGTGACTCTCGCGATTCTGCTCGACGGGCAGTGGGCCCTGCGGGAGAGTTATGTCCTGTTCTTTGGCCTGGTGAGCGGGGTTGCGGGGGCCGTAGGTATTCGGGTGGTGCGTCGCCGGCGCCATCTCTATCTGACCATCGGTGTGGTGGCTGGAGCGGGCATACTCGCTTCCATTGCCGTGGGGCTGGAACAAGGCTGGGCCACCAGCACCATTGTGGGCAGCTGCCTGCTCGATCTGGTGATCGCGCTGGCCAGCGCCGCACTGGCCATGATCGTGATGCCGCTGGCCGAGTCGGCCACCAGGATCACCACCGACCTCACCCTCCTCGAGCTGTCCGATCTCGGCCGACCGCTGCTCCGGCGGCTGGCTCTCGAGGCCCCGGGCACCTGGGCCCACAGTCTGGCCATGGCCAGCCTCTGCGAGTCGGCTTGCAACATCATCGGCGCCAACGGGCTTCTCGCGCGGGTCGGCTGCTACTATCACGACATTGGCAAGCTGGCGAGCCCCGGTCATTTCATGGAAAACCAGGGAACCGCGCCGAATCCACACGATCAGATGAGTCCGCTGGAGTCGGCCAGACTGATTCGAAGTCACGTGCTCGATGGGCTGGCGCTGGCTGAGGCGGCCGCGCTGCCGGAGGTGGTCAAGGCGTTTATTCCGGAACACCACGGAACGACGTACATCACCTACTTCCTGAGCCGGGCGCGAGGCAACGATCCTGACGGCCGGGTAAATCCTGCCGACTTCCGCTATCCGGGACCGCGCCCCCAGTCCGCTGAGACGGCTGTGGCCATGCTGGCCGATTCGGCCGAAGCAGCGGTGCGGGTGCTGGGTAACCCAACACCCGAGGCAGTGCGCAGCGCCATCGAGCATCTGGTGCAACAGAAGATGGGCTCGGGCCAGCTGGACGATGCGCCGCTGACCCTGCGCGATCTGGACCGGATCAAGCGAGAGTTTGCCCGCGTGATGTCGGGCACCTACCACAAGCGCATCGGCTATCCTCGTCCGAGTGGCAGTGTCACCCCGGAATTCCAGCCGGCCGAGCGTGAGTGAAGTCGCGGTGAGCGGCCGCCGCTTGCCGATCTCCCGTTCGCTGGTGCAGCGGGTGGTCCAGACCGTGCTGCGCCGGGAGCGGCGCGACGCCCTGATCTCGGTCACCTTCCTTGGCCGTGACTCTATGCGCCGGCTCAACGCCGAGCATAAGGGTCACGACAGCCCTACCGATGTGCTCACCTTCGCGTTGACCGATCCTGCCGGGCACATCGTCGGAGACGTGTACATCTGCCCCTGGATGGCGCGGCAGGAAGCTGGGGCTCGGGGCATTGCTTTTCGAGAAGAGCTGATCCGCCTGATCGTGCACGGCACCCTGCACGCCCTTGGCAGGGACCATCCCGAGGGCCCGGAGCGCACCCGGTCCGCCATGTGGCGACGGCAGGAAAGCTATGTCGAGGCGCTGGCATGATCGCGATGCTGCAGCTGTTCATTGCGCCTCTGCTCGCAGCGCTGCTCACGCTGTGGGCGGCCTGGCTGGCGCTCGCGGCCGAGTCTGACGCCGATCTACCCCGCGCCCTGAGCGGCCAGATCGGCGCCGAGAGCGGTGCGGGCACCGTGTCGCGCAATCTGCACATCGCCCATCTTGCGTTGCTCATGCTGGCCGGCGCCGCCGCGGGAGGCGCCGTCGCCTGGTGGGCCTGGTCGCCGGCTCTCGGTCTCGTGCGGCTCTTCCTGGCAGTGCTGCTGGTCTGGGTCCTGGGAGACCTGGTCCCGCGGTTGCTGGCGGCAGTCGCCCCTGACATCACCGTGCCGGTGCGCCGGGCGGCCATCCCCACACTGGTGCCGTTCCGTCCCTTGCTCCGGCTGGCCGCCTGGGCCGATGCGCGGGCCCGCGCCCGAGCGCCGACCAGTATGAGCCGGCAGTCGGGAGAAGCCCAACGCGACATGCTGCTTGGGGTGTTCTCCCTCGCCGACACCACGGTTGCCGAGGTGATGACGCCGCGGATCGATATCGTCTCAGTAGACCTCTCGGCCGAGCCGGAGGAGGTCATCAAGACGCTCCGAAGCTCGGAGCATGCCCGTCTGCTGGTCTACGACGGTAATCCGGATGCGGTAATCGGCGTCATCTACGCCAAAGACATTCTGGCGATCGGGCAGGACGACCCTCGGCCCTGGCACGCGCTGATCCGTCCGGCGGCGTTCGTGCCGGAGGGCAAGACGCTCGACCGCCAGGTGCGCGATTTCCAGCGCGGCCCCAGCCACTTGGCCGTCGTGGTGGATGAGTTCGGCGGCACCGCGGGTATCGTCACCCTGGAAGACATCCTCGAACAGATCGTGGGAGAGATCCAGGACGAGTACGATACCGACGAGGTGGCCCCCATTCAGGTGGTCAGCGAAGACCAATGGCGGGTGGAGGGCGGCGTCGCCTTATCCGAGCTGGAAGCTGCGCTGGGGCACAGCTTCGACCGGGACGACGTCAGCACCGTGGGCGGGCTGGTCCTGGCGGAGTTTGGACGGGTACCCAGGTCGGGTGAGTCCATCGATGTTGAAGGCTTCCGGCTGGTGGTGGAGCATGTAGTGCGCCGGCGAGTGAAACGGATCGGGGTGTACCGCACTCCGGTCGACGTTCCCGTCGAGCAGGAGCGCGCGGCTCGATGATCTGGCTCGCCGTCGCTCTCGGCGTGGTGCTCACCGTCTTTGGGGCTACCGCGGGGTCGGCGCTCATCACCGTAAGCCGGGCCGAGCTCACCCGCGCGGTTAGCCGTCGACTGCGGGGCGCCGCCGCCTCGCTGGCCGGGCTGGCGCAGATCGACCGATACCTCACTGCGGCCTCGGCCACAACTTCACTCGGCGTACTCCTGCTCGGTGCCGCCGTGCCCGGTCTGCTGGCCGGCAGTGCTCCCAAATCCCTCGTGGCGCTGGTGCTGGTGGCAGTGCCGCTGGTTCTGTTCGCCGCCTATCTGGTCCCCCGCTGGCTGACCCAGCCGCGCGCCGAGAGTGTAGCGGCCCGGGTCACGCCCATTCTGCGCCCCTGGTCCAGAGCGCTCGGTCTCCTGCTGCCGGCCCGTACCGCTACCCGGCCCAATGACCTTCGGTCGATCTGGCGGGAGGGAGCGGCGGTAGGTATGCAGGGCGATAACGAGCTCATGATGGTCGGTGGGGTGATGGCGTTTACCTCGCGGCCGGTTCGGGAAGTGATGACTCCACGCACCGACATCGTCGCTATCGAAGAGAATGCACCACTGGATGAGATCCGGCTGGTCTTTGCCGGCAGCGGCTACAGCCGAATTCCGGTCATCAGGGGAACGCTGGACGACATCATTGGAATGCTGCACGCATTCGACCTGTTCAAGCTCGAGCCGGGCGATCCGCTGCCGGTGCGCCCCGTCTCGGTCACCCCGGCCAGCCGGAGCTGCGGCGACCTCCTTCTCGACATGCAGCGGGAGCGGCGCCACCTCTCGGTAGTGCTCGATGAGTTTGGCGGAACTCTGGGGATCGCGACACTGGAAGATCTGCTGGAGGAGCTGGTGGGCGAAATATTCGACGAGCATGATGAGGAAGTCGCGTCCTTGCTCCCACCACTGCCCACGCTGTTCGAGACCGATGGAAACGTGTCCACCCAGGCGATCGAGGAACGATTCGGCGTGTCGTTGCCCTCGGGGCGGTCTACCACGGTGGGCGGCTTGCTGGTCGAGTGGGCTGGACGCATCCCCAACGCAGGGGAACGGTTTCTGGTACACGGACTGGAGTTCGACGTCGTTCAGGCCTCACCCACCCGGATCGAGCGGCTGCTGATTCGTTCCGGCGCGGCCACCGCCATCCCTCTCGCGCCCGCACCATGATGCGAAAGCTCCTCGACCGGATGGTGGACCTGGTCCGGAAGGGTGAGCTTGGCCTGTTTACCCGCCGTGCCCACGATTTCGAGCCGGCCGATCTAGCCGAAGTCCTCACCGCTTTGGATGAGAAGGATCGAGTGTCGGCGGTGCAGGCGCTGCCGCCCGAGCTCTCCAGCCAGGCCCTGGCCGAAATGCCGGAAGAGGCCCACGCCGGCGAAACGCTGGCGGCCCTCGATCCGGACCTGGCCGCGGAGATCGTCGACGAACTGGATGATGACGACGCGGCCGACATCCTGGGCGACCTGGATCCCACCCGTCAGGAGCAGATTCTCGCCGCGGTCGAGGACCGCTCCGAAGTCGAACAACTGCTTCGCTACGACGAGGAGAGCGCGGGTGGGCTGATGACCACCCACATGGTCACCGTTCCGGTTACGGCGACCGCGGGGGAGGCTTTGGAGGAGATCCGGCGCCAATCCGAAGAAGTCGAGGACTTCTACCAGGTGTTCGTGGTGGACGCCGACCGGAAGCTGGTCGGAGTTCTGCCGTTCAAGGACCTGGTGATCAGCCGGCCGGAGCGGCCGGTGCGCTCTTTCATGGAAGACGCCGACATCTACGTCACCCCCGATCTGGACCAGGAAGAGGTCGCCCGGTTGATGGCCCGATATAACCTGCCGAGCGTCCCGGTGGTGAACGAGCAGCGGCAACTGCTGGGACGGGTCACTTTCGACGACGTGATTGACGTGGTCGAAGCCGAGACCACGGAAGACATGCTCCGCTTCGGTGGTGTGTCTGTCGACGAGGGCCTCGCCGCCGGCTGGGAAAGCGCGGTGCGAAGCCGGCTGCCCTGGCTTTCGGTGAACCTGCTGACCGCGTTCCTCGCGGGCGGTGTGGTGTATTTGTTTCAGCACACCATCCAGCACACCGTGGCGCTCGCGGTGTGGATGCCGATCATCGCCGGAATGGGAGGTAATGCGGGCACTCAGGCGCTCGCCGTGACCGTCCGTCGGTTGGCCTTGGGTCTCATTCCGGTGCACCTGTTTGCCCAGGTGGTGGGCAA
>DATKJJ010000160.1:0-5657 GCA_035543695.1 Gemmatimonadales bacterium
TCATGCTTGGCCGCGACTACCGGTCGCTGTGGACCACGCCGATCACAGTCCCCGTTCTCGATCTCGGCAGCTTTGCCGGAGGGCTCCGCCCGGTCTCGAAGGGCGGCGGTTTCCAGACCAAGTCGCTGCTGCTGGCCGGCGCGGATGGTCGCGAGTTTTTCTTCCGGTCGATCGACAAGGATCCCTCAGCCACATTGCCGCTCGAGCTTCGGCCCACGGTAGCCGGAAGCGTGGTCCGCGACCAGACCAGCTCCGCCTTTCCCACCGCTCCACTCGTGGTGGATCGGCTGCTCCGGGCGGCCAAGATTCCGCACGGGACGGCCCGCCTGTATGTCCTGCCGAAGGACCAGCGGCTGGGTCAGTTCGAGGCCCAGTTTGCCGGGCTCATGGGGTTCCTGGAGGATCGGATTGGCGGTGCGAGCGGTCCGGCAGCGACGTGGGGCGGCGCCAGCGAGATCGTCGACAGCGACAGTCTGTTTGCCCGCACCGGCCGCAGCCCGGATGACCGGGTGGATGCGCGGGCTCTGCTCAAGGCGCGGCTCTTCGATGTGCTGATTGGCGACTGGGATCGCCACTCCGACCAATGGGTATGGGCCCGGTTCAGCGACAGCGTTCCCCGCGTCTGGATACCGATTCCTCGCGACCGGGACCAGGCCTTCGCCAAATACGATGGGCTGCTCCTCTCGGTGGCACGGACCAGTACTCCAATACTCATCAATTTCGGGCCTAAATATCCCTACCTCCCGGGCGCCACCTGGAACGGCCGCGACATCGACCGCCGGTTCCTGGTTGAGCTCGAGTGGCCGGAGTGGAAATCGGCAGTTACTGCCCTGCAGACCAGCCTGACCGACTCGGTCATTGCCGATGCCGTGGGGGCGCTTCCCGCAGAGCACCGAGCGATCAAGGGCGAGGCTCTCAGCAAGGCGCTGCGCCAGAGGCGCGATGACCTTCCCAAGGCGGCGGAGAAGTACTATCGCCTGCTGGGAGAGCAGGTCGACGTCCATGCGACAACGCAATCGGACCAGGCCCAATTCATTCGAGTGGGCAAGGACACGGCTGAGCTCACGCTATCCCGATCTGGCGGAAGCGGCTCCTCAACTCCGTACTACCAGCGCCGGTTCGACTCCCACACCACCAAGGAAGTTCGGGTTTACCTCGGGGCGGGTGACGACCGGCTGGTGGCGAATGGTCCCGCCACAGCGGGACCGCAACTCAGAGCGCTGGGAGAGGAAGGCCGAGATGTGCTGGTGGACTCGATCCGGTCGAAGCGGGAGAAATTCTATGATGACAGCACCGGACCGTCCCACACCGAGGGCTACGACAGCAAGATCGACCGGCGCTCAGATATTGCCCCTTCTCGCGACAAGAAGGAGCTGCCGCCCAGGGACTGGGGGCAACGCTGGATCCCTTACACCTGGGCCAGCTACGGACCGGACATTGGGCTGTTCATCGGTGGCGGCCGCATCCTCACCGTCTACGGTTTTCGAAAGTATCCCTACTCGAGCCGGCACCGCTTTCTCGCCGGCATAGCGACCGGCCCCTGGACGTACCGGCTGGACTACCACGGCGATTTCCGGCGGGAGGACTCGAGAACCTATTTCGACTTGCGCGCCCGCGCGTCCGGAGTGGAAGTCATCAGCTTTCATGGCTTCGGCAACGAGATTCCCGCTCCGGGCGATAACGAGTTCTATCGAGTGACCCAGGACGCGTACGGGGTTCAGCCTTCGATTGCACTTTCGATCGGGCCGCACTCGGAGGTGCTGTTCGGTCCGCTCCTGAAGTACGCGTCCACCGACAATCATCCGGACCGATTCCTCGCCACCCTGGGCGATCTCTACGGCACCGGAAATTTCGGCGAGCTCGGGGGCAGGCTTACGCTCCGGCACGACACCCGCGATCGAGAGCAGGCGGCGCAACGGGGTTTGTACCTCGAGCTGACCGGGACCCTGTACCCCGCTCTGTGGGACGTCGACAGCGTCTTCGGCGAAGTGCACGGTGAGGCCCGGACTTTTCTCACTGCCCACGCGCCGCTCGACCCCACCCTGGCACTGCGGGTGGGCGGCAAGAAAGTCTGGGGGCAGTATCCCTTCTTCGAGGCCGCGTTCCTCGGCGGCGCCTCGAACGTGCGGCTGGGCACAGTGAATCGCTATGCCGGCGACGCCTCAGCCTATGGCTCGGCCGAGCTGCGGCTGGCCCTGGCCCGCTTCGAGTTGATTCTTCCTACCCAGCTCGGCGTCTTTGGACTGGCCGACGTGGGTCGGGTCTACCTCGCGGGCGAGAGCTCCGACACCTGGCACTCCGCGTTCGGCGGCGGGCTCTCACTTTCATACCTGCAGCGGGCCTACACTTTCTCGGTCGCGCTGGCGGCGGGGGACGAACGAACCGCCGTCTATGTCCAGGCCGGCTTCGGATTCTGACGCGCGAGCCGCGTCGGCTGCCGCGCTGGCGGCAACCCTCATCATCACCCTCCAGCTCGCCGGGAAGGCCACTCGCGACGCGCTCTTCCTCTCGAGCTTCGGCGTAGGAGCACTGCCGGCGATCGTCATCGCTGCCGCCGCCCTTTCCGGGATCCTTGCGATCCTGATTGCCGGGGTCATGGCGCGGACCCAGCCGACTCGTCTGGTCCCCCGATTGTATGCTCTGAGCTCTGCCTTGCTGCTGGCGGAATGGGCCCTGATCGGCTCGGCCCGAAGGGCTACTGCCGTCCTGGTCTATCTCCACTTCACCGCGGTCGGTGCGATCCTGGTCTCCGGATTCTGGGCCATAATCAACGAACGGTTCGACCCCAGAACCGCGCGCCGCACCATTGGGCGGATCACTGCCGGCGGTTCCGTCGGAGGACTGCTGGGCGGACTGCTGCCCGAGCGAGTCGGATCCGTGCTGTCGCTGAACGCCATGCTCCCGGTGCTCGCCGTCCTGCACCTGCTCGCCTCTGTACTGGTGATGAGGATGGGGCGCGGGGCACCTCCGCAGCTGTCGGCGGGTGAGGGGGCCGAAACCGAACCGCTAATGAGCGGTGGGCGGGTGCTGCGTGGCTCGACCTACCTCCTGGGAATCGCGTTGCTGGTGACGCTCACGTCATCGGCCGAGGGGGTTCTCGACTACGTGTTCAAGGCCCGGGCGAGCGCCGCCACTACCAGCGGAGAGCAACTGCTTCGATTCTTTGCGGCCTTCTACACCGCCACGGCGCTCATCGGGATTTTTATTCAGGTCACCGCGCTGCGGCCCTTGCTGGGAAAACTCGGCGTCGCCCGCAGCGCATCGCTTCTGCCGGCTGGCGTGAGCCTCGGCGCAGTGGGAGCCCTGCTCGCGCCCGGTGTGCTGCCCATTGCCCTGGCCCGCGGCGCCGAAGTGGTCCTGCGAAGCTCGGTGTTTCGCGGGGCTTACGAGCTGCTCTTTACTCCGGTTGCGCCATTGGAGAAGCGGGCCACCAAGCTGTTGCTGGATGTTGGCGCGGCGCGAGTGGGAGATATCCTGGGTGCCGGACTGATTCTGGGCGCGCTGGCGCTGAGCGGCGGTGGAGCGGGACGGCTGCTATTGGGTCTGGTCGTCCTGCTGTCCGCTTTGGCCCTCGCCGTCGCTCGCCGGCTGCACCTCGGCTACGTCGGGGCGCTCGAGGGAAGCATCCATCGTCAGGCCGGACCACTGCCCGATGCTACCGAAGATGACGCAGCGGCCTGGCTCCAAACGGTTGGAGGCTTCGACCTGAGCGGGATTCGATCCCGCCTGGCTCTTTCGACGGTCACCCAGTACCCCGCAGAGCCTCCCGTCCGACGCGCCCCTCCTGCCGTCATCGAGACGCCGCTGGATCAGGCGATCCACCATGGCAATGCCGAAGAGATCAATCACACGCTGGCCGGAAGCACCCCGGCAGCCGACCAGGTCGACAGTGTCATCGAGCTTTTGGCCTGGGACGCAGTGGCTCCGACCGCCATCGCGTCATTGCGCCGGGCCGCGTCGTCTCAGATTGACCTTTTGCTCCGGCGGCTGCTCGATCCAGACGAGGACTTTGCCATACGACGAAGGCTGGTCAACGTGCTCGCGGGAGCGCCCAGCCCCAGGGCTTTCGACGGACTGCTCCAGGCATTGAACGATCGGCGCTTCGAGGTGCGGTACCGGGCCGGACGCGCGCTCAGCCGTATGGCCGGTGAGATCCGGAATGCCTCGGTGGACCGGGCCTATGTTCTCGGCATAATCGACAAAGAAATAGGAGTGGAACGAGGTGTGTGGGAGAGCCGGCAGCTGATCGATTCCGCGGAGGAGGAGCGGTCTCCGATGGAAGTCGAGGTACTGCGGGATCGGGTCAGCCGCAGTCTGGAGCACCTCTTCACGCTGTTGTCGCTCATTCTGCCGCGAGAGACTCTGCGACTGGCTTTTCACGCCTTGCACACCGACGACTCCTATCTCCGTGGTACTGCGCTCGAGTACCTGGAGACGGTGCTTCCCGGATCCGTGTGGAACAAACTCCTGCCGCTGCTGGAACGGGGAGACGAGTCCGCTTCGAAACCCAAGGGCTCGGGGCGCGCTCTAGAGGATCTCCTGGCCTCGAGAGAGTCTATCAGCCTGGCACTGGCCGAGGCCCGGCGGCGGCAGTGACGATCCCGGTCACTGCTGCCCGCTGGAGCGCACGGTCCAGCACGTCCAGTGCAAAGTCGACGTCCTCCTCGGTAATGCAGAGCGGTGGTTTGATACGGAGCACGTTGCCGTCCAGGCCACCTTTGCCCAAGAGGACCCCCATCTCCCGGGCGGCCTCAAGCACTTCGAGCGCCGGTTCCGAAGCCGGAGCGCCGGTAACCGGGTCGGCCAGTTCGACACCGAGCATGAGTCCCAGCCCTCGGACGTGACGCACCAGACGGTGCTGCCCTTGAAGCTTCTGCAAGCCTTCCAGGAACCGGCCGCCCACCACTCGGGCGTTCTCCTGCAGATTCTCCTCATCGATGACATCGATCACGGCGAGACCCGCGGCCATGGACACGGGATTGCCGCCGAAGGTATTGAAGTGGACTCTCCGGGTCAGGGCCTGCGCGATTTCCCGTCGGGTGGTTACCGCGGCCAGAGGCATTCCGTTGCCGAAGCCTTTCGCCATGGTCACGATGTCGGGTACCACACCGTAGTTCTGGAATCCCCAGTAGTGCGCGCCGGTCCGGCCAAATCCGGTTTGCACCTCATCGGCAATACACAGACCACCATACTCCCGGGCAATCGCGTAGGCCTCGCGGAAGTAGTTCGGAGCGCCCCGGGTAACTCCCCCCACGCCCTGAATTGGCTCGGCGATGTACGCCGCGATTTCGCCCGGGGTGGAAAACCGGATCAACTCACGGATATCCGCCGCCGCCCCGGAGGCGATCTCCTCTGGTGTGCCGGTCAGCAGCGTGCTCGAGGGATCGGGCGAGAGAGCGTGATGTACCGCGGCCGGCCCGGGAAGGGGATACTTCCAGGTGTGGTGTGAGGTCATTCCCAGAGAGCTGGGCGAGCCGCCATGGTAGGCGTTCCGGACCGCGATCACATCGAGGTTACCGGTGTAGAGCCGCGCTATGGTTACCGCCAGATCGTTTGCTTCACTCCCACTGTTGACGAAGTAGGTCACATCCAGTCCGGGCGGCAGCTTCGAGGCGAGCTTTTGCGCCAGGAGGGGAAGGTTGGGGTGCAGGTAGATG
>DATKJJ010000161.1:0-2282 GCA_035543695.1 Gemmatimonadales bacterium
GCTGGATCCTGACCTTCGCACCTATCCTGCGGCTTTCCTATTGCGTGATACCGGCTACAGCTACCGAGGGAGCAGCCGTCAGCGGGTCGCGAGGGCCAGCCGGAACGCAGCCATTTCCTCGCCGTTGCGCACCAGCAGCACGTCGCCGACTAGAACCGGGTGATTCCAGGTTTTGCCCTCGATCGCCTTGAACCGGGCCAACTCCGTGAATTGGTCGGGCATCGCTCTGACCAGCGCCAGTTCGCCCTCCTCTGATACCACCAGCAGCAAGTCCTGATCCGGTAACAGAACGAACTGGCCGTGACCGTAACGTCCGCCTTTCCACTTGCGCTTGCCGCCCTCGAGGTCGATGCACGCGAGGATGCTTCCGTCGAAGCCGAAGGCACAGCCCTTGTGAACGACGAAGTCGTTGAAGTAGGGCTTCAGGTCCTTCGATGTCCAGCGCTCTTCCACGCTCCACCCACCAGCTCCGCGCGCCACCGCGACGCGCCGCATACCGACGCCGCCGGACATGTCGCCTGTGGTGATCAGCACGTCGCTGTCAACGGTCCGGGCAGGCTGCAAGATAGTCACGCCTGGCCACTCGTGCTGCCAAAGCAGTGAGCCGTCACCCGGCGCGACCGAGGTCACGCCGGCGCTGCTGAGCAGCAGGACCTGCGCGACGCCGCCGATCGTCATCAGATGCGGCGAGCTGTAGCTGCCACCACGGTTCGGGCCGAACCAACGCGGATTGCCGGTGACGGCGTCGTAGGCGGCGAGGTGGCCCGAGGCGGCGACGATGACGATGTCGTCCACCACCAGCGGTGAGCTGGCAAAGCCCCAGCCCGGGAGCTTTGCGCTGGCGTCGGACGCCGCGTTACGCGACCAGACGACGGAACCATCGCGTGCGTCTAGTGCGTTCAGGATTCCGGTCGCGCCAAATGTATAGACGCGGCCCTTGCTGAGCGTTGGCGTTGCGCGGGGACCGGCCCCCGCATTCGACTCCCAGAACCGGGCTGGATCCCGGTGTCTCCACACCGGCTTGCCAGTGGTCAACTGGTAGCAAGCCACCATCTCGTCGTCGCCGCGCTGCTCCTGGGTGTAGAAGAGATTGCCGTGCACCGCGAAGGAGGACCAGCCCGGTCCAATCGGCCGGCGCCACAGCGGCACCGGCGGCTTCTGGGACCAATCGGTTTCGATCTGCACGCCGCGAACGGTGGCATCGCGCGACGGTCCGCGAAAGCCGGACCAGTCGGCGTCCGTTTTCGCTACTGGGGAATCTGGGCCCCTCTTCTCGAGAGTCTTCGTGGTTGCCGGAGCTGGACTTGGAGCCGTCGGCTGATTGCTGGCCTGGGTTGGCGGTCGCGTTTCGGCAGGCGCGGTCACCGGAGGCGCCGGGAGAGCCTCCGGCTCTTTCTCATTGCCGGCTTGGGCGAGGAGCCGTTGCTCGGGAGTCTGCGACCATCGCCAGTGGAGGTCCGAACCGCCCTCGCCGGTGATGCCGCCGGTTCGCAGGAGCGTGAACACTCCGCACGCGAGCCCGATAGCGGCGACCATCGATGCGCGCCGAGGTCCACTCGCCAGGCGGCGGCTGGCCACGGCCCAGGCTACCAAGGCGAGGCTCAGGACTGGGATAGCGAAGATGGGCAGCATCATCCCCATCATCCCGTTCGCAATGGATTCGTGAACGATGCGCGATGTCGCGAGCACCCCGACGACCATCAGGACGATCGCGCCCAGGCGCTCGGACCAGGGTGCACGGCTGAAGAACAGCCACCATACGAGGATTGCCAACCCGCACGCGAGTCCGCCAAGCACCCCGAGCATGGCGGACTCAGATAGGAAGATCGGGATGACAAACCTCAGCACGCACAGCAGGAGGGCGGCGATCACGCCGGGCCACAGGCGGAGCGGCTTCTTGCGGATCGGTTGGTCGATCTGGGCGGTGGCCATGGGAGATTGTACGCTCCCGACAGGGTGTTTGTTCCAGATTTCCGGGTGGACTCCAGTGGCTTGACGGAGTCGGGCCGGTGAGCCCAACGCCTAACTGCGACATCCCAGGCTTGAGCCTGGCTTTCGGTTCACCTCTTTCGCCTGAAGCTTCACCCCGTCCTTGCGTTTAGGCGTTTCACCCCGATTCCCGGCGATCGATTAAACAGCGGCTTGGGCTCCGACCCAAACCCGATGCCGAAAGGCGTTTGCCTTGTTCTGTCCCTCGCTCGAGTCTGGAGACAAGAGGCACTCTTTCCGGGTTGAACAATCACTTTTGAGTCGGACTGCAGGAACATACCGGCCCGTTCGAA
>DATKJJ010000162.1:0-5131 GCA_035543695.1 Gemmatimonadales bacterium
TGGATTTCGCGCGGGAGACGGTACCCGGGAAAGCGCCGGTTCAGCTCGGCCCCATCCATCACCTCATAGGGCAATCCATGCTGCTCGCTGGAGCGGAGCGACCCGGTGAACACCGGGCCGTTTACCGGACCGCCATCGATACTGCCGGTGATGTAGAGCAGCCGTTCACCCGAGAGTTGCTCCAGCTCCCGCCACAGTTGGTAAGAGCGGCGCAGCAGAGCGACGTACCCGGGATGCTCCCAGTAGGCCAGGCGAATGATTCGGGTGAGACCGTGCGATGAGCCATATTCGTGGAGCAGGTCGTAGCGTTCCAGGCCCAGGACGCGGAGACCGCGCCGGGCGAGATGAAAGAGCGTGGCGCTCCCCATCCCGCCCAGCCCAACTACAATGACATCGTACTGGGTCAGAAACTGACCTTCAGAATTCTCCCGTCAGTGCCCACCAGCCATCCGGAATGCTCATCGGCAAATGCGACTGCCCAGAAATCCTCGACACCGGGAAGCGTGGTCCAACCCTCTTCACCCTCTGTTCGGGACCAGGCGGCGCCGCCCGGTCCGGTGATTACCACCAGCCGTCCGCCTTCGGGCACGTAGCTGAGGCCGAACACCGCGCCATCGAAGGGCGGAGTCCGCACCAGGCTCCAGGTCTTGCCGCCGTCATCTGAGGTGGCGATACGCGCCCGAGGATGAGGATGCCACGGAGTGAGATCTCCTCCGGCCACGATACCAGCCGAGGCGTTCCGGAACGCGATGGTAAATCCGCCGGCCGACGGGTTGGACACCAGCGGCGTGTCGTACGCATGCCAGGTCTGCCCGCCGTCGGTGGTCGCCAGTACCCGGGCGACGCTGGAGCCTCCGGCGGTGATCCAGGCGCGCTGGTCGCCCTGGGTCGCGATACAGGTGCCGCTGGCGGCAAAACCGAATTCACCCGGGAGGGCGCGGGGCAGCCGGTCTCCGATATCCTGCCAATGCCTGCCGTCGGTTACCCGGAGCACCGGGAAACGGCCGTCGACCGGATCGCTGAACGCGAGCCCACGCTGTGGGGTCCAGAAGTCGAAGCAGTCGTAGAACGCGTTCTCTTTCTTGTTCTGGAAGTGCAGCGACCAGGTGTTTCCGCCATTGGTGGTCTTGTAGATCCGGGAATCGGAGCCGGGCCCGGACGACATCAGATAGGCCACGTTGGCGCTTACACCTTCGACGTCTCTGAACTCGAGCTTGCTGGCGCCCGCCACCACTCCCTTGCGCCAATGCTGTCCCCCGTCGGTTGTGACCACGAACGTCCCCCCGACGCCGCTGGCCCATACAACGTTTCGATTCACCGGGTCCACCGCCTGGAGCCGGTTCGTGGTGCCGCTTCGTTGAGGAGTAACCGTCGGGCCGGCCGCAGCAGCCGCGAGAGGGGGAGTGGAGGGTGCGGTGGCGGGATCAGGGCTACTGGAACAAGCGAGAAGGCTGGCGCCGGCCAGTCCAGCGGCCAGCCCGGTAATCGCGAAGATACGTTGCATTTCTGCTCTCCTGGTCTGGGAACGGCTACGGTCGGTCAGAGTTATCGCGCGCCGTGTCGGTGCGCAAGACGCCGCTCCACTACCACCACGAGAACGTGAGTTGCCGCAAACTTCGGTTCCTGTCGGATGTCGATTTCAGCGGCGCTCATTCGACAGATATATGGAGAGTGGAGAATTGAATGAACGCCCAGCAGTGAGGAGGAAGCCATGAAACCTACTATCTACCTGCCGTCGGCCGTGGCCAGACTAGTGCTCTCGCGCTGCCGGCTGATTAGAACGACTAGCTCGTTGCGCGCGCCGGATCCGTTGACCCCCAGCCCGAGCGTTAGCGCGAGCTGTGGGTGATCTGGGTCAACACCAGACGAGTGGCAGGGCCTTCCACGTCATGGGCCCGAACGAAGCCGACACCGGGGCAGTAGATCTTGGCCTCCTTCACTCCCGGCTCCAAGGCAGTGAACTCCACCGTTCTCACGCAGTTATCAAACGAGCCGTAGGGCACCCGCTGGTCTAAGTCCCGAGCGACGACGCGGGCCTGATCCTCCGCCACGCCGACGAGAAATTCCTGGCGATAGCTGTCGCCGACTTGCGGGTGCGCCAGCATGATGATGCCGGGCTTGGCTCCATCTCTGCCCGCCAGCCAGCTACCCTCAGTGCTCACCACCTTACCGTCCTCATACTCCTTGGTGTTCTCCCCCAGGTACCAGACGTTTCCCTGCTTATCCTGCGCGTACCAGTCGAAGGTCTTCTCCTTCAGCTCTCCGTGCACGAAGACGCGGTCCAGAACCACGGTGGCGCTGACCCCCAGAATGCTCTTCCGGTCGTGAGTCACGATGGTCACGTTGATCTCGGACTCACCATCCTCCACGCCCTCGAACACGAAGCGAGTGCCCGGCTTGAGTGGAAAGAGTGGGTTATCCACCGTTCGAACGAAGTTGTTTGGGTCAAAACGGGGAGAGCGGTTGAGCTGTTCGGTCAACGAGGCGCTGGAGAGCGTATTCGGCTGGCTGGCGTCCGGCCCAGCCTCGGAAGGCTGGGTGGGCTGGCTATCGCAGCTCCAGAGCCACGGAATCGTCAGGGCGAGAGCGAAAGCGAGGGGCTTCATGAGGAATCTCCTGGAGAGTAGCAGGTTCTTAGTAGGAGCCTTTCAGCGTTCAGCTCGTGACGTCAGTTCCCTAGCATCAGCCGATAGCTCCCGTCTTTCGACATCAGGGCACTGGTGACGATTCGGGAGGATTCCTTTCGGAACACCACCCGTTCGCCCACTCGGATCTCGACCGACGGTGCCGAGCGAGGGATCTCCACCTCGAATGCGGCGCCAGGCGTCTTGCTCTCGACCAGCAACCGATCCACGTCCGAGTGGAAGTTGGCCCCGTCCAGGGACCTCACCAGCACCTCCTCACCGTGGGTCAGTGAGAGGATGGCACTACCGGCCGGCACCGCCCCGGAGAAGACAATGGCGAAGTGATTTCCGGGAGATACCGCAATCCCGCTCTGGGATCGAGATGTGGTAGAAACCGGAGGAAGAGCAGCCGGCGCCGGGCGGATGGTCCCCTGCAACAGGCTGACGACGTGGTGAACCGCCCGGGGAAGCGGAGAGCCGGGCAGGGCATAGGCCGCGCCTGCCGCCGCGACCGTCAGCGCCAGGCCCGCCGCCAACCGCTGCGGCCGGGACCAACCCGCCCGACGAGGCCCCCCGGTGCTGATGCGGACCGGCGGCGACGGCTGGCGATGATCCAAGCGGCGCAGCTGCTCCATGATCCAGGCTTCGTCCAGCTCGGCCTCGTTGACTCGAAGCCGGCACTCCTGACACTCCGCCAGGTGCTCCCGGACCAAGCCATCATCCGGCCGCAACTCGCCATGGAGCGTGCGCTCCAGCTGCTCCGGATCAAGATGCATGGACGTCCTCCCCGTACGCTTCGCGAAAGGCCCGTTTGGCCCGCGCCAAGAGGGTACCGACGCTGTTCTCGTTCAATCCCAGCACGCTGGCCATATCGCGGTAGCTGTATCCCTCTGCTCGCAACAGAAGCAGCTGGCGGTCTCGGTCGTCCAGCCGATCTATTGCACGGCGTACCTGGGCCCGGGTCTCCTCGGCCTGAACGTTCTCGGCCGGGTCCGGGGATGGATCTGCCAGGGTTGCGTCGACCTGCGTGGCGGTGAACAAGCGGCGTCTTCTCGAACGGGTGGTCTTTACGTTGCGAAACAGGTTCAGGGCTACAGTGATCAGCCACAGCGGCGGGTGGTCGGGCAACTCGCCCCGGTCGTTCAGCCGCACGAAGGCCTCCTGCGCCAGGTCCGCCGCAAGATCCGGCTCGCCCGACAGGCGGTCGAGATAGCGGAACAGGCGGGGAAACTCCCGTTCAAAGAGTTCCGAGAACAGCGCGTCGAACTCCAGGGCCACCACTCACCTCATCCCGAGAGAAACGAGGGATCTACCCCTGTATGTCCCACCTCGCTGCGCTCGGGATGAGGTGGTTCACTGCTACATGAGGGAGCCAACCAACTGTTTTCTTGTGACAGAAATCAGAAGCGCCAATCGAGCCCTACCACGAGAGGGGCACGCGGGCGCATCTCGATGGGGGTACGCCGGCCGGTGGCGGGATCGGTGGCCATGGTGAGCACGTTGCTGCGGCCCAGCAGATTGGTGAGCGTCCCGTAGGCCGCCAGCATCACGTCTCTGCCAGCCAGTCGCAGATGCCAGTGCCTCCTGACCCCGAGATCGAGCCGAGCGTATGCCGGGAGCTTGGTCGCACCCAAGGCATCCTCTGTCTGGGGACTCCCGCCGAACTCACAGCCCTGGTCGAGCAGATTGCAGGCCTCCCACTCGAAGCCGCCGGTCACGCCGGTGGACCGGCGGCCGAACGATCCGGTAAAGCCGACTCGGATGGAGGAGGTCGCGGACGGAAACACGATGGCACCGAGCTCGAGGACCTGGCTGGTGCCGTAGGCGGGTGTGTAGCTCGAATCGGCGTACTCCAGCTGCACCCGTTGCCAGCCATAACTGGCGAGCATTCCATATCGGGCGCCACTCAGCGCCGCATTGACCGAGACACCCGGGACCGTTCCCGATCCGGTCACGAAAGGGCGGGTGGCAAACGGCTCGGTGGTGCTGGGCGCAACCAGAAGAAGACCGCGGTAGTTGCTGACATAGCCCTGGAGACCGAGTCTGAGGTTGGCAGTTGGACGGTAATCGGCAGCGAGAACTCCCCGGTCGTTGCGAGCCACCGGAACACCATTGGCTCCCGATCCGGTGAACAGCTCCGCCGGAAAGATGTTTCCCACCACCGATTCACCGTTGCGAAGTGACTGGGCGAACTGGTGAGAGCGCATGTAGCTGGCCGATAGCACGACCGGCTGCCAGACGCGCCAGCGCAGTCCACCGTGCAGATTCAGATGCAGCCCGCCCGCGGCCCAGATCCCCGCCATTCCAGCTGACCCGGTCAACCGCTCTCCCAGCTCGCGCCGGTGTTGCAGGAAGGCGGTAGCCAACGGCACCCGCGCATTCAGCTCCAGCAGCGGACTGCTATTCCCGATGCCGGAACGGTAGGCGGTATGGCTCCGTTCCAGTCGGAAGCCCGCCGTGGTGGACGATCTCAAACCGTCCGTCTCCAGGAGCGCAAGCAGGCCCTC
>DATKJJ010000163.1:0-2765 GCA_035543695.1 Gemmatimonadales bacterium
GGTGACGATTACCTGAATGCGCCGCTCGACGCCGAGTCGTACCAGCGATTCATCGACGCGTTACTGGAGGGCGATCAGTTCGCGGGGCACGACTTCGACCAGGTTCCCTACTTCGAGGGTTGTCTGCCAGTCGAAGAGATGGCCCGCCGGGGAAGAGAGACGCTTCGGTTCGGGCCAATGAAACCGGTGGGGCTGCCCGATCCTCGCACCGGCAGGGATCCTCACGCGGTGGTGCAGCTGAGGCGAGAAGATGCGGCGGGGCAGATGTGGAACCTGGTGGGGTTTCAGACTCGGCTCCGCATCCCGGAGCAGCAGCGGGTGTTCCGAACCATTCCGGGACTGGAGTCGGCCGAGTTCCTCCGCTACGGCAGCATTCACCGGAACTCCTACGTGAACAGTCCGGCGGCGCTGGGTGTGGGACTGACGGCGAGAGATGACGAGCTTCTCTTCTTTGCCGGCCAGATCACCGGCGTCGAGGGATACACCGAGTCGCTGGGGACCGGACTGCTGGCCGGCATCAATCTGGCCCGCCGGCTCTCCGGCGAGCCGATCGCCATCCCGCCGGCAACCACGATGCTGGGCGGACTTTACCGGTATCTGGCAGGGGCCGATCCCCAGCATTTTCAGCCCATGAATGCCAACTTCGGGCTGCTGGATCCCCTACCGGGAAAAGTGAAGAAAGATCGCAAGAAGGAAATGCTCGTCGAGCGGGCTCAGGCGGACTTTGCTGATTGGATGGAAGAGTCCGGGATACAACAGGAAAAACATCTAGCCGCAGATAAACGCGGATGAACGCAGATAAACGCAGGTCACCTTGGCAATTGGAACGGCTAACTTCTCATGTGACTGCTGATGATAAACTCTGCCGGTGTGCTTTGAACAAAGAGTCAGATGATTTTGCCTGGAATCGGGAAGCAGTCCGGTAAAGGAGCAATTTGCGTTCATCTGCGTTCATCCGCGGCTAATGCTTTCCGGGGCCAAATGGGGCGACCGATCGAAGTGAACGAATACCTGACGCACCTGGAAAAGGAGCGGGACGTCTCGCCCCACACGGTCAAGGCCTATGGGCGGGACCTCGAGGCGTTCTCCGATTTCTGCGACCGGCACTACGGAAGCTGGAATTGGGAGACGGTAGATCGATTGGGGCTCCGGGGGTTCCTCGGCGAGCTGCAGCGGAAAGGGCTCTCCAAGCGGAGCGCTGCCCGGGCACTATCCGCAGTGCGGAGCTTCTACCGGTTTCTCCAGGAACATCACGAAGTCCCCAACAACATCGCGCGAGCAGCCCGGGTGCCAAAGCTGGAGAAGCGTCTGCCGGGGTATCTCGACCGCAGCCAGACCGAGCGGCTCTTTGCGTGGGCCGAATCGAAGGCCGGTGGCGACGAGCTGGGTCCAACCAGAGATCTGGCGATACTAGAGCTCTTCTATTCCACGGGGATCCGCCTCTCCGAGCTCAGCGGCATGAACCTGGAGGATCTCGATCTTCTCTCCGATCAGCTGAAGGTGAGAGGCAAAGGCCGGAAGGAGCGGATTGTGCCGGTGGGATCGCGGGCCGTCCTCGCGCTCAGACGCTATCTTCAACTCCGGGGAGAGGCGGTGGCCCGCCTGGGCGGAGACCGCCGCGCCGTATTCGTGAGCCGGCGAGGAAAGCGCCTGGGACCCCGAGGCATCCAGCGCATCGTGCATCGGATGCTGGATGGCATCGGAGGTGACGGGCTCCGGGTGCACTCGCTTCGCCACACCTTCGCCACCCACATGCTCGATGCCGGAGCCGACCTCCGCGCCGTGCAGGAGTTGCTGGGCCACGCATCGCTGAGCACCACTCAGATTTACACCCACACGAGCGTGGAGCGACTGAAGAAGGTCTACAATCAGGCGCATCCGCGCGCGTAAAAGGAACGACCATGCGATTCCACGGCACCACGATCCTCGGTGTTCGGAAAAACGGCCGAGTCGCGCTGGGTGGCGATGGGCAGGTGAGCATCGGAGAGACGGTGGTAAAGTCGCACTCCAACAAGGTGCGCGCGCTGAAGGGCGGCAAGGTGCTGGCCGGGTTTGCCGGGTCGGTTGCCGATGCGTTGACCCTCTACGAAAAATTCGAGGAGAAGCTCGACCGCTATCCCGGCAATCTGCCGCGCGCCGCGGTCGAGCTGGCCAAGGACTGGCGTAGCGACCGGGTGCTTCGGCGGCTGGAGGCGCTTCTGGTGGTGTCCGATCTGGAGCACAGCTTCCTGCTGAGCGGGGCAGGAGAGCTGATCGAGCCGGATGACGGGATCGTGGCGATCGGCTCCGGTGGCAACTTTGCCCTCGCCGCCGCCCGCGCACTGCTGCCCGAACCCAATCACTCGGCCCGCGACATCGTTCAGCGTTCCATGGAGATCGCCGCTGACATCTGTGTCTTTACCAACCGGAATGTCACGATTCTCGAGCTCCCGTCCGACGGAAGGAAATAGCTTACCCGTCCTTCCCGACTTTCCCTTACCTTTAGATATGACCGAGCCGGCCCCCAACCTTCCGGTTGAGGCGGAGACCCCCCCGCCCACCTCGCCCATGCCCTGGCTGGAGGAGATGCCTCCCCGCCAGATCGTGGCTGAGCTGGACCGGTACATCGTCGGCCAGGAAGCCGCCAAGAAAGCGGTGGCGATCGCCGTCCGGAACCGGTGGCGGCGGGCTCAGGCCCCCGATGAAATCCGGGACGAGATCACTCCCTACAACATCATCATGATTGGTCCGACCGGCGTCGGAAAAACCGAGGTGGCACGCCGCCT